>JAYVTJ010000036.1:0-5894 GCA_043774415.1 Fimbriiglobus sp.
CCGCCCAAAAGTGCCAGAGAAGTTTGGCGCACCCTGCGGGCCGTGGGGTGCGCCAACGGATTCTGGCACGGGCGAGCGATCCCCACTGAGAATGATTTCGACGCCGCTGCACCACCCCCGATCGGAATCACGCCCCGATTATCGGTACGTGCCAGGCCCGCCAACGACTTGCGGCATTTCCCGAGATCTCCCCGATGCCAGAAAGAATTGGCGCACCCGGACGACGCGCCCGCGGATTCCGGCACCGAGACAACTTACTGGAACCGCCGGCGGGCGCTCCGGGGTGGAACCGGAAGGCGCCCTCCGCGCCGAGTCCGCAACGCGACTCCCCGGCATCCCCACACCAAGCGGCATACTCCGCAGCCTCGGCCCCGCCACGACCGCGGGCATCGCGTTGTGCGAAGGGTACCGGCAAATCGGGAGCGCGCGAAATCCGCCGCCCCCGCGGGGCAATCGCATGCGAAGCTCGCACCCCCGACGGTCGATCTCAGGGGCATGGCCCCCACCGCGATGAAGCCCCTTGTCTCGGCCCTGCCGACGCTGCCCGACCTGCTCGCGTTCGTGCACGCCGAACTCTGCCGCGCAGACCGGCTCGACCCCGAGCAGGCGCCGCTGAAGCAATCGCCGCTGCTGCGGAGCGGCAAGCCGTGCGGGCTGATGTTCCACGTCGAAGGGCCGCGCCTGCTGCGCACCTCGGCCGTCTGGGCCGCCGACGAGCGGCGCATCCTCTTCTACGACAGCACCGGCGCGCGGGCGAAGGAAGTGCGCCTGACCGAATCGCCGGAGATCGCCGCGCAAACGAAGAGAGCCGCCTGACTTCAGGCGGCTCGCTTGGCGAGCGGCGCGGCGTAAGACCGCCGTGTGCTCGGACTACGGTTCCATCCGCGTGAAGTACGGCACGATGTGCCGGTTCGCGGGGTTGGCCGGCTCGAAGAGCGGCTGCGGCCCGGGGTTGCCGGGGAGCGTATTGCTCACGAGGGTGCTGCCCCCGTGGAAGCGCTGGATGCCGGGGTAGTTAGCCGGATCGGTAGCCGTGTCCAGCGTGATTATCACGGTGCCGGGCTGGGGTCCGAGCGCGAAGGAACCCGCCTTGACCCATTCGCCTTCGCCGCCATCCGCGAGGAGTCCTCCGAACGCACGATTGTTGCCGTACCCCAATCGGATCAGCGATGCGTTCGGGGCGGGCACCGCGGGATTCGGGAACGGAGTCGCTTGGCCATCGGCGATAAAGCTCATGGAGGCTGCCGAGATGAACGTCCCTTCGACTGTGATCGTCGAGCTTCCGACTGGGACATCCGAAATCAGCCGCGTCTCCCAAGCTTTCAATCCGTTCGTGGCCGGAGTCGCAGGGAGTGCCGGGTTCTGGGGCGGCACTTGGATCGCCGACCGATCCACGACGGCCGAGTACTGCGCCCGGAGGTCGCCGGGGACTTTGTCGAAGAGTTCCTTGCCGAGCGTCGGCGGCACCCCGCCGAAGCCGCCCGCTTCGACTTCGAAGAAGCCGACGGTCCAGATGACGAGGAAGCCATCGCTGACGGTCGTGAGGTTGTTCGCCGCCTTGCGGTGGGGTTCGGCGTTGATGTACGGGTGTCCGCCCGCAGTATTGAACAGCATGGGGTTGCCGCCCGGACCGGTCGCGGAGCGGAACAGCGTGTCGTCGGAAGTCGCCGCACCCGAACCGAGTTTATAGGGTCGGTCATCGGTGTTCACGCCCGTTTCGTCCATCGTCGCTTTGAAAGAAGGCCATGCCTGAGTGCGTTTCTGCATCATTGCGGTCCAAGCCGTCGGCACAAAAGTCGGGTTGGGCGTGAACGAATTACCCTGTTGCGGATCGAGTACGGCTTGCAGCACACGCGGATCGCTACCTTGCGAGCCAATGGTATTCAGATTCACCCGACCCGGTTCGCGCCCGCCGAGGGGAATCCCCGGCAGACGGTTCGCGGTCGCGAGCAAGTCGAAAGCGCGGAACAAAACGCTGCCGGCCGCCGGATAATTGGGATCGAGCAGCACCGGGACCGTGGAGAGAGTCGTCGCGCCGGTGTGGAGATTG
This sequence comes from Fimbriiglobus sp., assembly GCA_043774415.1. Lineage (GTDB taxonomy): Bacteria > Planctomycetota > Planctomycetia > Gemmatales > Gemmataceae > JALHQU01. The sequence continues at coordinate 2,051 of JAYVTJ010000036.1, forward strand.
TAATTGCCCGGCTGATTGCTGAAGTTCGTTGTCAGCATGTACGGCGGCTGGGCCGACACGTGCATCAGTTCGCTGCTGTTAATGAACTCGCGGTCGAAGTGGACGAGTGCGGTGTTGTTGTAACTCGTATTAGAGTAGAAGAAATTGTGCGCCGGCGTGCTGCCGGCCGGCACCGCCCCTTGATCGATCACGTTGGGATTCGCCGCACCGTACGCAGGTGAACTGGCGTAAGGATGGTCGCGGCCTATGCTCGGAAAATCCCTGGTGGGATCGGCGGGCAGCGGAGTCGCGCTCGCCATATTGTCGTAGTCCACGCGATTGCGGGTCGGAATCTTGTCGAGCGTGTCCACCGAAATGTACGGGTTGTAGTTGGCGGTCGTCGGAACCAACTGCGGTGGCTGATAAGGGTTGGCCAAGCGACGCAGAACCACGGAACTGAGGGTCGCGGCGGCCTGGGCAATCTTGTCGGGCGTGTTGGCGTCGTACATCATCGCATTCAGCGGGTTCGCTGCGATTGCGCCCGGATCGGGCAGGCTGATTGTATTCACCACATTGCCGGCGGGGTGCTTGTCGCGGGGCGCGATGACGTAGTACCCTTCGTTCTTGCCGTTGGTGCCGAGGCCGGTTCCTGCGGTCGCGGGCTTGACCACATTGAGATTGTCCGTGCCGGCCAGCAGTGAAGCCGGAGACGGGCCGGTTGTGTCGTCGGTAAAAGTGCTCACTTGGCACTTCACGGCGAAGCCCGCAATGCCCGCGGGATCGCCCGTCACGTTCGTGGTCGGAGCCGCAATGTTCACGGCCCCCGCCGTCTCACCGATTTGAATCTCATAGACGCCATAGGTGGCACCGCCGTAACCGGGCGTCACGCCCGCTTGGTACTGCAGGCGGGCCCCGCCCAAGTCGGACATCATGCTCGTCCCCGGCTCATTCGAGAGAGGGTTGTGCAACTCGAGCCAGTATTTCTTTTGCACTTTTTGAATGGCCTTTTTCTTGCCCATGCCGGCGTCCACCGGATCAGTGCGATTGTTCACGAGTTCGCAATACGCTTCATTCACGACCAAGCGGGGCAATTCGGTACCGAACACGACGCGGTTCCCGAGTTCGGCGACCGCCGTATTCAACGGCAGGTTTACCGCATCGGTCGGGTCGAGTGTTGCGGCGATTGGATTCCAAACGAACGTTGTCATAATGTCATCGTTATCGATGGCATCGACGATGTTCGCGGAATACTGGGCCAGCCGCCGGAGGCTATCGAAGTTGGGAGCGCCGGCAGCGACAGGGTTGAGGCAGTTTGTCGGTGGGTTGTATGACACATTAGTTCCATCCACAAATCCCGAGAGCGTTGCTAGCCGCAGAAAGATGTCCATGGCCAAGCGCTGGCGCGCGGTGCGAGCGGCAGCGAATGCAAGCGTTGTCGGGTCGACGTTCGCTGGCGAATATGGTTGGTTGATGTTGGTTCGATAATCCCCAAGTGACCGATTCAAATCCACCGGCCCCAGCTTGGCGCTGCCGCCATTCGCCGCGATCTGCACTTCCCCCCAGCTCTGCGTGACGTTGAACCCGGTCGTGAGCGCACGGACCGATTGCTGCGCCGCCGTATCCGCAGCCGCGGGATTCGGATCGCCGAAACTCTTACCGGGCAGTTGTCCGAACTCGGTCGTCCCAAAGCGCTTCTTCGGATCGATGTAGCGCGAGGCCAGCTTCATCAGATCGTCCATGCCCTGGGCGTGGACGGTCGTGGGGTTGGTGTATCCGCGCATCTTGTGGAACGGGTTAAACACCTGCGGATGACTGAACAATTCACCCGCAGTGCCCGCCGCGTTCAGAAATGTATTCTGATCGGGTGCGAAACGGGGGGTGAACTGCAAGAACGGGTTGAAGGTCCCTGCGGCCGGCACGAACATGGGGCCATCCCCTGCGCCGACGTAATAGCCGTCCGCATCGATCCGGCTGTATTGCGGGGGGACGGCTCCGCGGTTGATCGTGCCGTTGGCACTGCCGGTGTAAGCGTTCATCGGCGGATTCGTCGAACCGCCGTAGCGATTGGTGATGATCTGCTGCATATCGGCGGCGGAAATCCCCAACTGGGCCGGGTTCACTTCCCACGGCCCCAAGCCTTGATTTGAAGCGCTCTGCCCACCGTTCTTCACGTTCCCCGCGACGCTCATGTTGATGCGGCCGCTGAGGTCGAGCACCAGCGGGGCGACGCAGGCCGCGTACTGCTTGCCGCGCGACGTCTTCACCGCGCCGCCGATGTACATCCAGAGGCTGTCGTTGTGCTGCGACGTCCCCGAGGCGGGGTTCGTGAACTTCAGATTCTGCAAGTCACCGGAGTAGCTGCCATCGGCGTTGGCCGGCACCGGCGGGAAGTTCGGATTTTCACGGGGGCGAGGGCGGACGGTGTAGTAACGACCGATGTCGTTGTTCCAATTATTCGAGGCGGCGCCGCCGTTCGTAGGGTCGAGCGCACCGAACAAGTCGGGGCGGAAGAAGGACGGTTGAACGATCTCGCCCGTCGTCGGGTTCTGCATCGCGAGATAGAAGTTCGCGCGGTCCGGATAGGTATAGGAAGTGGACTTATTGATCGCCGTCGTACCGTCGATGCGGAGGTTTGGACGCACGTAGAACCCATTTGCATCCACCGTGTAATTGACAACCTGTCGCCGATTCAGCGATGGTATGCTCGCAGGCACCCAGCGCGTCGGGATGGAGGCTGTCCCGACATCGTCCGGGTAAAGCCCGACGCCGGAATACGGGCTGAGGTTCTGGCCGGGGCCGTTCCAGCCGAACTTCGCCGTGGCGAGGTCGTTGCCGAAGACCGACGAGGTGTTGTTGTTCGTGCCGAAGGTCAGTTGCCGGAGGAAGTCTTCGGAGGTCTCTTGGGAGTCGGGGTCGCTGAGGGCGTTGACGGCGGCGCTGGCGTTGCGCAGGCTCGTCGCTTCGGACTCGGCGTAGAGCACGAAGCTGAGGCCGATGACCGCGAAGAGCGCGAGCATGGCCAGCACGACGATCAGGATGGCCCCGGCCCGCGCGCGGGCGGGGGTGCGGTGCGGGTGTCGGATGAGCATGGGTCAACTCCTGCGGCGGCCGCGGGGATTCTGTTCGGTTCGGCGAGGCGGAGCGTTCAGAGCCGGGTGACCACGGTGAGCTGCCGGGTCAGTTTGTTCTTGGTGTCGTAGACGCGGATCTTCACCTGCACCGCAATCACGCGGATGCGGAGCGGAATCGAGTTGGCATTTCCAGGCGTGTTCCAATTGGGCGCATTGCTCATCGTGTCGAAGACGCGAGTGTTCAGGATGCCGGGGGTCGTGTTCTCGGTTGCCACCGGCAGATCGTCGAATGGATAATCGCCGTTGGGAACGAATCCGGCGTTGAATGGGAGTACGGTTCGCGCGCCCGGAATCCCATTCACAGTCCACATGGTTTTGACTTCGAACGAGAGCACGTTCGTGATCACGATGTCGTCGCCGACTTGACCGCTGGAAATCGAGGCGGCATTCCGGCCGGAATTGCCGAGGCGGTTCGTGAGGGCGGCCAGCGATTGGGCGGTATTCAACTGCCCGGTCGCGGGACTTACGGAAAGAGTATCCTGCACACTCGTCAGCGGCGTATTCTGCGTCCCGGCCACACGGACCCTGCGGATCAGAGGCCACGTATTCACGCCGTCGAGAGTTGTGGGACGGCTCCGATCCAAAAACCAATCGACTTGGGCCCACCGGCTCACGAGCCGATTACCCGGCGCGACATCGCTGCTGGACTGGGCCGAGACCGGGGGCAAATCGACCGCATTCAACTGGCTCAAGTCGGCCGTGAAGAGTTGCTCGGGCGTGCGGCTCTTCCGCCG
>JAYVTJ010000037.1:0-3247 GCA_043774415.1 Fimbriiglobus sp.
TTACTTCCCATCCCCCCATTCACCACTCTCCCGGCGGCACTTCCCCGCCGGTCCGCGTGCTGAGCATCTGCAGCACGAAGGGATCGAGCGTCACCTTCAAAAAGCGCACCGAGCCGTCGCCGAGGGCGAAGTTCACCCCGCCCGTATGCCGGCTGCCGTACGCCGAGATGCGATCCCATTCCTGGATCTTCAGCGCGTTCCAATCGACGGGGGTGGGGATGATCGGCGGCAGCGGCGGCGGGGGCTGCACCGGCGGGATGTACGTCGTCGGGTGCGAATAGTTGAGCGACTGGCCGGCGCTCGCGAGGGTGCCCGCCCCGGCGTTCGGACCCAGAATACCGGCCCATGCCGCGAAGGAACCGAGCGACGCAAGCGGCGGATAGGGCGTCGCGGTCAAAGGCGCGGTCTGGTAGCTGTCGAGGGCGCCGTCGCCGATGTTGCGCTCGCCGATGAGGAGCGTGTTCGTCAGGCCGTCGGTCACATCGGTGAGGCGGACCGTGTTGCGACTGCTCGCGGTCGAGTAGCCGAACAGTCCATCATTCGTGGCGCGGAAGCTCGGGTACGCTTTCGTGCCGGCGTTGCCGGCGTAGGTCCCGACGCCGCGCGCTTCGCCGCCGAAGCGGATCGGATTCTCGCTCGCGTTCGCCACCGGGCAGACGTACAGCGCGATCGGCGTCGCCGCGACGGTCGTGTCGCCGCCATAGTTGGCGTTCGGGTTCGTGTAGCTCCAGCGGTTGGCCACGTTCGCCTGCTCGAGGTGCGGCAGCAGTTCGACGAACAGCCCCGTCGTCCGGCCGTCCGGCCCCGGCTGCGCCACGCCGGGCGGCAGCCAGCCGTTCGTGTCGTGGTAGTTGTGCGCCGCGAGGCCCATCTGCTTCAGGTTGTTCTGGCAGCGCAGCCGCGCGGCCGCATCGCGGACCTTCTGCACCGCCGGCAGCAGCAATCCGATAAGGATCGCGATGATCGCGATGACGACGAGGAGTTCGATCAGCGTGAAGGCGGAGCGGCGGATCATTCGGATCTCGGGGGCGACCACGCCGCGTCCTCCTCGGGGCGGTACCAGTCCTCTGCGGCATTGTAGGCTCACACCAGCTTCGAGCTGATGTTCACGAATGTGTGGACGTGCGGCAGCGCGCGGAAGCTCCAGACGAAGCCGGGGCCTTCGAGGCGCCAGAACGTCCAGGGCTGCGCCGCCGTCGGCTTCGCCTCCTCGTAGAACGCGAAGCTCAGCTTCTCGAAGCCGCCGTTCGCCTCGATGATCTCCATCACCTCGTCGCCGTCCTCCTTGCGGTACGGCGACACCAGCTCCTTCATCACCTTCTGCGTCAGCTCCTTCTGGTCCTTGCTCAGCGTGCCGTACGCGATCCCCGGCAGCTTCGCGTCCTTCTTCGGGAGCTTCACGGAATCGACGCCGTCCACCCACTTGCCGGGGAGGACGCCGGCCTTGCGACCCGCCGAATCGAGCGAGGCGAACAGTTCGGTGATCATCTTCGTCTGGTAGCCGAAGACGTTCTTCTCGGAGTAGCCGTTCGGCGTGTGACCGTAGTAGAGGGGCCCGCCGAAGGCATAGTTCTCTTCGGAGTTGCCGTCGCAGCGGAGCGTGATGTGGTGCCCGGCGAAGACGAGCGAGAACTTCTTCCCCTCGACCGGTTCGCCGTACAGCAGTGCGCCGATGCTCTCGAAGTCGCCGCTGTTGTCGAAGGTCTTCTTGCGGCTGAGGCGCTCGTAGCCCTCTTCGCCGTTGCAGATCGACTTGAAGATCCGGTGCAGGAGTTCGCCCTGCTTCTTGTCGTACTGCTCGGAGATGATCGACTTGCCGACGGGGGCGTTGAAGGTGCCGAGGCGGGCGTCGTTCGTCCAGGGGAGGACGAGCTTCTTGCGCTGGTCGGCGCCCATGCCCTTGTAGAGTTCGAAGATCATGCTCTCGGCTTCGGCCTGCTTCTTGAGGCGGGCGGCGCGGGCCACGGCGAGCGGCGACAGCGGCGAGGTCGTCGGCAGGACGGCGCCGGCGGCGAGCACGGCGGCGGAAGTGCCGAGGACCCGGAGGAAGTCGCGGCGACCGATGCCGGCCGGTTCGCAGTCGGGGCATTCGGGGGTGATGCGGTCGGTCACGGGAAGCTCCGGTGAAGCGGGGGAGGGAAGTGGGACGTTACCAGTGGAACAGAAGCGCGGCCGGAAGTCACGGGGAAGTTGTCGGGACGCGACCGCCTCACGCCGCTTCGTGGAACTCGCTGATGGGGATCGTCGCCGCCCGCTCCTCGATGGGCCGACTCGCGCGGATCACGTACGGCCGGCGACCCTGGCGCTCGAAGTAGATGCGCGTCAGCACTTCGCCGATCAGCCCGAGCGAAAGGAACTGCACGCCCATCACTTCGAGCATCACGCTCAGCAGCAGCAGCGGATTGCCCGTCATCCACTGGCCGCCGGTCCACTTCATCAGCACCGTCGCGGCGAGCGTGACCATCCCGGCGGCCATCATCAGCAGGCCCATGCCGCCGAAGAGGTGCATCGGCCGCGTCTGGTAGCTCGCGAGGAACTTCACGGTCATCGCATCGAGGATCACCCGGACCGTGCGGGTGATGGTGTACTTCGATTGGCCCGCCGTGCGCGGATGGTGCCGCACGGGGATCTGCGCGACGTGCGCCCCCTGCTGGACGGCCAGCGCCGTGATGAAGCGGTGCATCTCGCCGTAGAGCTGGAGGCCGTCCACGACGTCGCGGCGCATGACGCGGAGGGTGCAGCCGAAGTCTTTGAAGGGCACCCCGAGGAAGCGCCGCAGCAGCCAGTTGGCGCACCAGCTCGGCACTTTGCGAAGCAGCACGCGGTCGCGGCGCGCCGTCCGCTGGCCGAGCACGGCGTCGTAGCCTTCGTCGAGCTTCACCAGCATGCGCGGGATGTCGGCGGGGTCGTTCTGGAGATCGCCGTCCATGGTGGCGATCACGTCGCCGGCGGCGTGGTCGAACCCGGCTTGCAGCGCCGCCGACTGGCCGAAGTTGCGGCGCAGGCGCAGCACGCGGACGCGCGGATCGAAGTCGGCGATCGACTGGAGTTCGAGGTGGGTTCCGTCGCGACTGCCGTCATCCACGAAGACGGCTTCCCACTCGCAGACGGGCGTGAGGGCATCGCGGAGCCACTGCACCAGCGGCCGGATGTTGGCCCGTTCGTCCTTGACGGGGATCACCACGCTCAGCAGCTTCATGCCGCGGTTCTCCTGGAAGTCCGTTTCCGTCTCTGTCTCCCCCTCTCC
>JAYVTJ010000038.1:0-2727 GCA_043774415.1 Fimbriiglobus sp.
GCGGATAGCGGCGTCGACCGGGTCGCGGCGCGGTCGGGCGCGGAGCCCTACGATCGGTTCGCGGCGGACAAATTGGGGCTGGCGGGTCATGTGTACGACCACGAGAGCGGGCACCCGGTGCTGGGTGAACCCGCCGATCCCCTCAAGGACTTTGCCGCGAAGGTGCAAGCGCACGCCGATGCGATGCCGGATCATCGGGGCGATACCAGTTCGCTCCGCCAACTCCTCATTCACCGCGTCCACGAGCAAAGCCAGAAAGACCCTTCGTTCCCGAAGATGGGGCTGGACGAGTTCAAAGACAAGCTGATCGAGGCGAACAAAGCCCGTCATCTGTCGCTCGGCCGGGCCGATCTCGTTCAGGCATTCCACCCGGCCGACATTGCCAGCGCGGAAACGAAGCGCCTGAATTCGACGTTCCACTTCATCAATCCGTCGCGGCCGAAGCCGGGAGGTGGGGTGGCGGCTACCAACCCTCTCCCCTCAATCCCCGCCCTCACCGACGCCGCCGACGCAAACCTGCTCCCGGTGCACCAGGCGTCGCTGCAGGCCCGCATCGACGCCCCGGATTCGCCGCGGAAGCTCGACGACGGCATCACCCCCGCCAACCGGAGCGAGAAGTTCCGGGCCGGGGAATCGCTCGACAAGCTCGCCATCCAGCGCCGCCACGAGGAGAGTCCCCGCGACCCGAAACACCACGGGGAGGACGGCGGGCACAGGTTCACAAAGCTGCCGAACGGCGATTGGGCCGCGAAGGTGCAGCACGGGGACGCCCGCGAAGGGGACACGGCCACGCTCACGACGCGGGCGGGGAAGAAGAAGACCGTGCGGCTGGGCCGGGTTCACAGCCAGGACGGACACACCGTCGCGGAGATCGGGGGGGAGGCGGAGTCGCCCCCGGAACCAGTCGCAATGCAAACCGGATCGAACCGGACCGAACCGGATTCCGCGCCGATCGCGCCGATCGCGCCGATCGCCCCCGCCGCCGCCGTCCCGGCGCCCGCGAAACCGGCGGCTCCGCCCCGGACGATGTGGGAGTGGAACCGGGAGCGCTGGGGCAAGTACAAGGCCGAGCAAGCGGCTCTGGCGCGACAGCAGGCCGCCCCTGCACCCCCCGCCCCCGATACCACGGCGGAAAAGGCATTGAACGACGCGACCCCACACAAGTTGAAGGCGGGGGTGCTGCACAACTTTGAAGACCTGCTCCGCGAAAAGCACCACCACGTCGGAGTGGTGCCGGTCGCCGAGATCAAGAATGCGATCGCCAAGCAGTTCGGCCCAAACGCCGATGCGGATGGAATCCTGCAAGATCTGCGGCGCAGCGAGCAACTCAAACTCTTCGACGACGATCGCGGCGGCCTCAGCGCCGAGAAGGGCGAAGCCTTCGCCTCGCCGAATGAGAGCGACCGGCCCAAGGTCGCCCCCGACGGATCGGCCGCGCCGCCTCCACCCGAAAAACTGGCGTCTGGCATCAAGTCTCACATCGCCAAGATGCTCCAAGACGGGCAGACGAACGGCGGCATGGTGTCGATTCCGAAGATCCGGGATGAGATCGAGAAGGAATTCGGGCCGGAGGCCGCTTCGCACAAGCACTTTGACGAGGCGATGCACGACTTACGGCGATCCGGCCAAGTCCGGATGATTCCGACCGACGATAAGAGCAGGCACGGGACGGACGAACTGCCGAAGGGGATCAGCGCGGGCGTCGGCTTGAACATGCACGCCGAACCGGGCGACAAGTGGACGGAGCCGTCCTCACCCGCCGCCCCTGCACCCCCCGCCCCCGATACCACAGCCCGCGACCACCGGCGGGCGATGCGCGAGAAGTTCTACGCGGACGCCGGAGCCAAGGAGCCGGCGGGGGCCACCGCACCGGCCGGCCCACCGCTGAAAGCCGGGCACACCCGCGAGGACCACGGCGGCGCCCTCCTCGACCGCAAGGGCGGCGACCTGCACACCCCGCTACACGACGCGGAGACTCGGAAGGCGATCATCGCCAAGATCGCGCCGGCTCTGAAGGAAGCCCTCGAAGACGGCCGGCTGTTCGACGGCGGGGCGCAGTCGGTCGCTTCGGTCGTCGGGCACGTCACCCGCGAAGTGCCGGGGACGACGCCGAACGACGTTCACAACGCTCTGCACCAGTTGGCCCAGGATCGGCACATCCAACTGCACGCTCTGAACGAGGTGCAGACGCTCGACACGCCGGCGAAGAAAGCGAACGGCGCGATCTGGCAGGGCGACCGGGCCAATGCGTTCATCGACACGCGGAAGACGCCGGACCTGTCGGGCTACACAGCGTAGGTGCCGCCCCCGATTGCCCCTCCCTCAACCCGGCGGGAAGGCCGGGTTCTTTCTTTTCCGCGCACCCGTCCCCCGCAGGTTCCCCGGCCGAAGTCACAATACCCGCATGGACACCGACCCCCGGACACATGCCACCCTCGAGCTCATCCTCGCCTTCCAAGCCGAAGGCCGGGACTTCGCGGCGCTGGAGAAGTCCGACCCCGAGCACGCGGCCGCGCTCATCGACGCGATGGTGCTGCACGACGAGGGCGACGACGTCGACGCCACGGTCGCCGGGCTATACGGGGACGACGACGATGCGGATCCGGACGATTCCGACCTCGACGACGCCGACCCCACCGACTCCGAACTCGACATGATGGACGACGCCGAACCGCACCCCGAACCCGAGGAGGACGACGAAAGTGACTGACCTCCTCCGCACGTTCG
>JAYVTJ010000039.1:0-2509 GCA_043774415.1 Fimbriiglobus sp.
AGAACCGACCTTTCAGGCCGGAAAGGAGCACGCCGATGAGTCTGTCCGAATTGAACCGCCGCGTGTTCGAGCTCCTCGTGCGCGAACTCGGCGAAGCCGAGACCATGCGCTTCCTGAGCCAGTTGAACCGCGGTTCTGGGAACTACACCGAGGAGCGGCGCGAGCTCTTTGCAGACCTTACACTTCAAGAGATCGATGAAGGCATCCGCATCCATCACGCAGCGGTGCCGGATGAATCGACTTCCGAACGGACCGTCGCATGAGGCTACGCGGAAGCATGATGCGGATCGACCCGCAGCATCCCGTAACAGCGGTCGGCCTGCCGCTGAATATGGAGTGGAAGTCGCGAGTAACAGGCCCAGAACCTCTGCGTGGCGCGGTGCCTCACAGCTCGGTACACCGACCGCTGCGCAGATCGGCCAACGCATCGGCCGCCAGCGCGTCCAATCGACCCGCGTCCGCGTCGGCCTCGATCTCGCGATCTCAAGAGTCGGAATCGTAGCGGGTGAACCACTCCCGGAACGCCGCCAGATCGCGGGGTGGGAGTTGCTCGACGGCCCGCTCGATTTCGAGGATCGTATTCACGGGGCGAATTGTACCCGGAGCCCTGCGGTTCGCAAGGTAGCCCTCCGGTCGCAGAACGACCCAGCTCAGCAGCGGCGGGGGCCGAGTGGACTATTATGACGCTGGGAAAGCCTACATGCCCCCGCCGTCGGTTGCAGCGCCTAGGGCGGCGTCTTCGTCGACCCCGGAGGCCACGCCACCTCCACCGAATGCCGCAGACACCAGCCCGGGCACCTCGACGCGGATGACGCCGCTGAGCGGCCCACGGTCGCCGCGCTGGAGATGGACAGCCAGTGCGCCGCCCCGATGTCGAACGGGGCCATCGCCCGCCGCGACCGTTCCACACCCTCCCGTCGCTGGAGACGGCATAGTCCTCGAAGCCCACGACGAGGCGGAACGCTACTCCAGGGATCATCGGAAGTGACACCCGCGCACCCTTCGCCGTCGAACGACCAAGCTCAAGGCCCGGCGGCGGGCGCGATGAACAGTGGATCTGGAGCGACCCCGCCGGTCTCCTGCAGAGCTTGGTTCTTGGGCGGCATGCCTTTAACGAACAGACCGACGATCTCACGCGACTACTACACGGCCCGCAAATGGCCGCCCGGCCCCCAATACTACTGAACCGTCGCTCTCCACACGCTTGTCGCAAATAATCTCTTCATGCCCCGACGCATCGGGCATGGACACAGTAATGGACGTGACGCACCCCAGGCCGTGTTGCGACCTAGGGTAAACCAACCGGTAGCAGTCTGTCATTTTCGCCCAGTCCGTCTCAGCAAAATCAGCCACGAAAGCTTGCGCGGATCGGTACTGCGAGATCGACGCCACCGAGGACATCATCAACCCGAACAGACCGATCGCGAGACCCACCCCGCTCGGTAGGCTGTCGCTCATCGCCGGACCCGCAAAGCTGAGGACTCCACCCAAGAGTGTGACAGCGAGAGCAGACTTGGTCACGCGTACTCCTCTGGCTTGCGTCCTAATGCCGAACAGGATTTATCCGACGTACTGGCCGGGCGGGAAACTTTCGAGCATACTCGCAACCTGATTCTTCAAGTCAAGCGAAAACCCAAGAACACAGATGGTCGACGAAATCAGAGGCGTAATCGCCGTCGGATGGTTTCGCGGCAAAGCCTTTAGCAAAATTCGGACGTAAGTCTCTGCGGCGCTAGGGTTCTACCAAGCATCCGAAATGATTCCACGCGGGGATGGGGGAGTCGGCGCTGGAATCATTTTGCAGTCCGTGCCCGTGTCCATCCCGCGCATCCGAAGGTTGCGTCCGTAAGCTGATCGCACCGTTCCGACGAACCCCAACACGGACGAACCTCCGATGCACATCGGCATCGCCTTCGACCTCAAACCCACCGGACCACTCCCCGCCGGGGCGCCGGACGACCTCCACGAGGAGTTCGACTCCCCCGCCACCATCCGCGCCATCGCCGACGCGCTGCGCGCGCTCGGGCACACCGTCGCCGAACTCGGCAGCGGCAAGCCGCTGATCGAAGCGCTCCTGAACGCGCCGCCGGAGTTCGTCTTCAACTTCAGCGAGGGCACCGGCGTCTCGCGCAACCGCGAAGCCCGGGTGCCGGCGCTGCTCGAGATGCTCGGCATCCCCTACACCGGCTCCGATCCGCTGACACTCGCGCTGTCACTGGATAAGGACTTCACCCGCCGCATCGTCGCCGATGCGGGCGTGGTCATCCCGAAGGGGTTCGTGCTGCAGCCGCCGAAGCGGCCGTACGACGGCGAGTTCGCCGAGTTCCCGCCGCTGCTCGAAGCGAGCGGGCTGACGCTGCCGGTGATCCTGAAGCCGACGTGCGAAGGGTCGAGCAAGGGCATTCGCGACCGCTGCTTGATCGAACGCGAGGAGGACTTCGGACCGATGGTCGTCGATCTCTGGGAGGCGTACCGGCAGCCGGTGCTCGTCGAGGAGTTCATCGCCGGC
>JAYVTJ010000040.1:0-2679 GCA_043774415.1 Fimbriiglobus sp.
TCACCACCGACCACTGCACCATCGCGGGCGAGATCACGACGAAAGCGCCGCTCAGCCGGCAAGCCGTGGACAAACTCGTCCGGGACGCCATCGCGGAAATCGGTTACACCGACGAAACCATCGGCTTCGCCGCTTCCACCGTTCAGATCAACAACGTTATCCACGCCCAAAGCCCGCACATCAGCCAAGGGGTCGATACCGGCGGAGCCGGAGATCAGGGCATGATGTTCGGCTTCGCCTGCGACGAGACCAAGAGCCTGATGCCGCTGCCGATCCACCTGTCGCACCGGCTCGTCGAGCAGCACGCCGAGCTGCGCCTCAGCGGCAAACTCGCCTGGCTCCGCCCCGACGCCAAGAGCCAAGTCACGGTCGAGTACAACCATGACGGCACGCCGCACCGCATTCACACCGTCGTGCTCAGCACGCAGCATGACGAATCGGTGATGAAGCACAAGGGCGGCAAAGACGGCACCGATTACTTCACCGACGAAGCCCGGCAGATCGTCATCGATCAGGTCATCTTGCCGGTGCTCAAAAAGGAGCGGGCCGACCTCATCCTCGGCAAGATGGTGATGATCCGCCCCGGCGAAGGGGACACGCCACTCGCGGCCGGGGACATCGCCTGCCACATCAATCCCACCGGCTGTTTCCTTGAAGGTGGACCGCACGGCGATTGCGGCCTCACCGGTCGCAAGATCATCGTCGATACCTACGGCGGTCGGGGTCGCCACGGCGGCGGAGCGTTCAGCGGCAAAGATCCGACGAAGGTCGATCGCAGCGCGGCGTACCTCTGCCGGTACATCGCGAAGAACATCGTCGCGGCAAAGTTGGCCAAGCGCTGCGAAGTGCAACTGAGCTACGCCATCGGTTACCCAGATCCCCTGAATGTGTGGGTGAACACCGAAGGCACCATCGCCCCCGGCGTGACCGAAGAGAAGCTCATCGAACTCATTCGCTCGACCTTCAAACTGACGCCGAAGGGGATTATCGACGGGCTGAATCTGCGCCGGCCGATCTACCGCGAGACGGCGCGGCACGGTCACTTCGGCCGTGAGAACGCCGAGTTCACTTGGGAGAAGACGGACAAGGCGGAAGCGCTGAGGAAAGCTGCTGGTATTTGATCGAAGGCGAGCCGACCCTGTCAAGGGTCGGGTGGATTCGGGTTGAGTTACAATTGCTGCTGAGAATTTTGCGTCACCCGACCGTTGACACGGTCGGCTCGCCAATCCACTTCACCGCTAACTCCTCGTACCTCTTCCCTATCGCAACCACTTCCCAGCGTCGCGACGTCTCGCTCACTCGCTCGATTCGGATCTCCATTCGCTCTTCCGGCAGCAACTCCAAATACTTGTCGGCCCATTCCACCAAGCAGACCCCTTCCCCACAGAAGTATTCGTCGATCCCCAATCCCTCAAATTCTTCCGGCTTCGCCAAGCGATAAGCGTCGAAGTGGTAGATCGGCAACCGAGCCGGATACTCGTGGATGAGCGTGAACGTCGGCGAGTTCACGGCCGCGAGATTCTTCACCCCCAACCCTTCGGCGACGGCACGGGTGAAGGTCGTCTTGCCCGCTCCGAGCGGGCCGATGAGCGCGATCACCGTCCCCGGAAACAGCAGCGGCCCGAGTGCAAGTCCCCGCATTTCAGTCGCGCGCAGATCTGGGACAAGTAATTGTGTGGACACCGATTTTAGCTCACAAATGAGAATTCATACCTTAGCGAAAAACGTGCGTGACATAACGATTCCGTCCTAAGCTCGACTGCCGTGAACCCCAAATCGGGACTGTTGCGATTCTTGCGATCTCCGAATTCCGAGAGCCGAACATGATGAAAAAGATTGTAGGCAACGTCCTGATGATCTTCGGCCTTATGGTGTTCGTGGGGCAGAGTGCGAGAACGTCGCAAGGGGCGTACGCGGGAGAATCGGCCGCCGGAATGCTGATCGCCATTGCTGCACTTTGCTTCGGGTTCATACTCTTCCGGCAAAGGAAGCTTGTCGCCGACTCGGGAGCCGGACCGATCTGGATCGAAGTCCTCGACGATCCACACCCGTGGACGGAAGCGCTTGCCGGTCGCCAGCTGCGAGTCAGTGCCAGCGCTTTCATCGTCTTGGGATTCCTGAGCATGTTCGTAGGGGTTTCACTCCTCGGCGCCCCGCGGATTCCGAAGGCCGCGAGTCTGATCGTTTATCTGATGGGTTGGACTTTTTACATTTGGGGCTGCGTGAATTTGGCACGTTGGAAAGGCCGATCATCATTCGCCGGGGCACTCGGATACCTGATGCTTCCGGGGTTGATCCTCCTCGCGTGTCTGCCCAATCGGCGACGGCAGTTGCTGGGACAATCTTACGAAGAAAGCCGCACGGATTTGATCGAGATCGCGAAGCGCGACCGATCCTTCGGCGTCGGCTATTTCTTGATGGCACCGCCCATTATCTTAATCGGCTGCATTCTGGCTTTCACAGTGTACCGACAATCGGTCGGAACCGGATTGGGATCCGCCGAATGGAGAGAAATCGTTTCGGACACGGCCGGATTTCGCGCTTCGATGCCCGGCGAACCACTCGCGGAGACGAAGCTGGAAAAAGTCCAAGCGGGCACCGTGGTGCTCACGACCTATTCCGTAAGGGCCGGGGAATCCCGCGATCTCTACATGATCGCCGCCGTGCGTTTGCCCCAAG
>JAYVTJ010000041.1:0-1796 GCA_043774415.1 Fimbriiglobus sp.
TCAACGCACTTCACATCCCCGGCAGCCGCACCCGAAACGTCGTACCCTTTCCGACTTCCGATTCCACCTCGACTTCGCCGCCGTGAGCTTCCACAATCCTCCGGATCACGAACAGCCCCAGCCCCGTCCCCTGCTTCTTCGTCGTGAAGTAGGGCCGGAAGAGCCTCGCCTGCACGGCCGGGTCGATGCCGATGCCGTCGTCCGAAACCGTCCACTCGATCCGACTCCCGTCGCGCTTCGCCCGCACTTCGATCCGGCCCCCTTTGCCCGTCGCATCGATCGCGTTCAGCACCAGATTGAAGATCACCTGCACGAGTTGATCGCGGACGCCGACGAGCGCCGGCAGATCGTCCGGCACCTCCACGACGATCTCGCGGTTCTTCCCGCCCTTGTAATACTTGGCGATACCGAGGGCGTCGTCGAACACGTCGCGGGTCGCAACGCGGCCGCGCGAATCGCTCGCCGGTCGGCTGAAGGTCACGAGTTCGCGGAGGATGTTCTGGATCCGCGCGAGCTGCCCCGTCACAAGGCCGAGCTTGCCGCGGGTGTACTCGTCCGGGTCGCGCAGTTCGAGCATCTGCACGATGCCGCTGATGCCCGTGAGCGGGTTGCCGACCTCGTGGGCGATCCCGGCCGCGAGCAGGCCGAACGCGGCCATCTTCTCCTGGTGCAGCACCTGCGCCTGCGATTCTTCGAGTTCGCTCGTCCGCTCGGCGATGCGCGATTCGAGCTGCGATTGGTTCTCCGTCAGCGCGAGGTTCAGCGTCCGCAGTTCCTTCTCCGTGCGCTTCAGCAAGCGCGCCATCGCCCCGGCGGCCCATGTCGCCCAGATCAGCACCACCACCGTGAGCAGGAAAATCGGCAGGCCGACGGGATACGTCGGCGACGCTGCGTAGAGACCGCCGTAGCTGATGATGTCCAGTCCACAGGTGAGGAATGTGATGCGCGGGCTGTACCGGATAGCGCAGCAGATGAGCGAGAGGAGATAGTAGAAGCGGAAGGGGCTATCGAGGCCGGTTTCGAGGTGGCACAGGAGGCCGATGAAGAGCGCTTCCATCGCCGAGATGCCGAGGGGATAGTCGCGCAGGAAGACCCGGCCGCGCCACTGGAAGGCCGTGTTGAGCGCGGTGAAGCCGATGCCGAGCGCGAGGATGGCATTCAGCGCGGCGAGGTTGGCGGTCGGGCCGAAGTTTGCGAGCAGGTAGCCGACGACGATGCCGACCCAGCGGATCTTGACGGCGATGGCCTCGGCGGCGAATTCGAGCCGGGATCCGGCCGGCGGCGCAAGCGTGGGGAGCAGCATGGGGCTTTCTTTCGGACGCATTTGACATTGCGTTGTCGCTATCCGCAGGCGATGCTCCTGAACATCATGCGTTCGGGAGTCGCTTTCGCGATGAATCCGCGGATCTATCTCGATGTCGATCCGCGAGCGCTCCAGTTGCCGTCCGGTCGGCGAACCGGTGCCGATGCTTACAAATTGCACCGGCAAATAGCGCGATTCGGCGCGGCGATGCGCGGGATGCCGTCGATCAACAACGGCGTGACCCGGGCGACCCGCATCGCGATGCTCCTGCCGGGTATACTGGTGACAGTCGAAGTGATCGACGATCTGCCCATACCCGTGGGATCGTTCTCCAGCGTCGGAGATTTCGTGCCAAGACGGACAACCGAGACGACGATCTGATTCTCGCACTGGCCGAACTGCGAATCCTCTTTCCGGACTGGAGGATGGGGCAGTTGATCGCCAACGTGGCTCAGGCGGCCGGCGCAGTCGGAGATTCGGCGATCTGGGACAT
>JAYVTJ010000042.1:0-2192 GCA_043774415.1 Fimbriiglobus sp.
CGCCCGGCGAATTTCGATACTCTCTCGCCGGCGCGTCGAGCTAACGGGACCGCACCTCTACTTCATCACCTCCACCGTCCACGTCTCCTTGTCTTTGCGGCGGTCGAGCTTGCCCGAGCCCGACACCCAGAACGTCGGATACTGCAGGTTGTGGATCGGCTGCTTGCCGAAGGTCACGGTTTCGAGGACGAAGTTCGCATCGACGTGCATCGTCAGGAAGTCGCCGGGGTCTTGGCCGAAGTGCTTGAGGCCGTCGGCCGATTTGTCGTGCAGGATGCTCACGGCCAAATCGGCCGGCACCCAGCCGACATCCGCCGCGTAGAACTCCGCTTTGACGTGCCACTGGCCATACGCGAATTCGCCGAGCTTATCGGTCGCCTTCGCGGAGGTCGCCCAGCGGCCGTAGAGCGAGCGGGCCGGGATGCCGTTGGCGCGCAGGATCGCGGCGTAGAGCATCGACAATCCGCCGCAGTCCGACTTGGCCCCCGCGCACACGGAACTCGCCTTGCGGTTCATCCCCTCCTTGAATTCGTAGGTGTGACTGCCGCGCAGGCCCACGAAGACGCGCCGGCCGAAGGCCACATCGCACTCGGACTTGCCGCGGATGTACCCGGCCTCCTTCATCCACTTCTGGAAGGCTTCGGCTTTGAAGTCGATGTCCCCCTGATCGGCCAGCGCGGCCCGGCGCTCCGCGACCGAAAGCGCGGCGACCTTCGGCGTCTCGCTCTCCCCGGCGACCGCGAGCCGGCGCGAATGGAGCGTCGCGGTGTAGACGACCTTCAGTGTGATCGACGATTTCTGCTCGTCGGTCTTGGCCGGGATGCGGGCCACGAGCACGGCCCGTTCGGGAGCGCCCTTCTCCTTGGCGACTTCGGCTTGCGCGAAGTCGAACTTCGATTTGGATCTCGTCTGGCCGGGCAGTTCGGGGGCGACGGCCGCGAAGGCGATCCACTCCTTGGCCTGCAGATCCGGGAAGCTGGAGGCGAAGACGAGCGTGCCGACGACGGTCTGCTTCTCTTCGATATCGATCTTGTACCGCGCTTGCCCGAACGCCGCGGTCGGCAGGGCGAAGAGCGCGAGCGCCAGGGCGCGGCGCGTGATGATGAGCACTGGGTTTCGTGAATCCTTTCGGGTGACGTGGGATGGGAGTGTAACGCAGACCGGCGCGAGCCTCTCACGCATTCCGGACGGAAATGACAAATCGGTGAGATGCCGGCTGGAGCGCGAGCATCGCGCGGAGGACGGCGATGAATAGCACGATTGCCCCGAGCGGCTGGAGCGAGGCGAGCGTGAAGTCCGGGTCGCTCGGGAATGAGCCGCGGACGACGGCGACGACGAGGAGGGCGAGCCCGGCGCCGACAAGCCATCGGTTGCCGCGCGGCTGCCGGGGGAGTGCGGCGAGCCAGCCGAGCGGCGCGAGGATGGAGTACGTGTTCATCTCGGTCGCGGGGCCGAAGATCACCATCCAGAGGAGGGCGACGCAGAGGACGAAGCCGAAGAGCAGTGGCCGGTGGCCGTTCCGCAAAACCGCGAGGCCTACGATCGCGGCGAGCAGCAATCCCGAGATCGCGGCGACCAGTTGCATCGCGGCCGGCGGCACCGCCTCCCCGGTGCCGATGCGGACCAGGTACGTCCATCCTTTCATGGTGCGGTCGAGCGGGGCCTCGCCGCGCTCGTCGGCCCGCATCGCCTTCCAGAATTCGCGGATCTGTCCGCGTACGTAGTCCGGGTCTTGGAAGGCGTAAGGCCAGGCCAAGAACGCCGCCAGCACGAGGGGCATCCGCCAGAAGAGCCGGCGCGGCGCCAGCAGGAGGATCAGGGCCGCAAGCGCCACCGGGTAGGCTTTCAGCCATGCCGCGAGCATCAGCCACACACTCGTCTGCCACCAGTAGCCCTTCACCGCCGCAGCCGTGCCGAGGGTCGCCGCGGCGACCAGCAGCAGATTCACCTGCCCGTTGTTGAAGGCGGGGAGGACCAGGAACGCAGCGACGATCCAGACGGTCGCCTCCGCGAGCGGACTGAGTGACAGCGGATTGACCGCGGCGAGGAACCGCCGCAGCCCGACGGCGAAGAGTCCGATGCCGATTGCGCGCCAGAAGATTGCCACGAGTCGCGGCGGGAGCTGCGCGAGCGGGGCGAAGAGGGCGGCGAATCCCGGCGGGTTGCGGTAGACGTCCATCCCCGGCGGCGGC
>JAYVTJ010000043.1:0-3444 GCA_043774415.1 Fimbriiglobus sp.
CCAAGTCGCAGCCGGTGGCCGGGCAAATGCTCTGTTGACTGTTGACAGCAAAAGCCTTACGAAACGGGGAGCGGAATCGTAAGAGACCACCGTGGTAAAGCTAGGCAAGCCGCACTCGACGCCCTCTCCGAAGCGGCCATAGCACTCGGCCGCTCGCTGGCCATGATGGGTACGGGAATGGGTGCGGAAACTACCCTTAGGTACGGAAATAACAGGGTTATTTTGGATTATTTGGGATTCTCAGGAATCGCAATGCATCTGATAAATAAGGGGAATGACCACTTTTTCACCATGATGTTTGTGTTCTTCACACGGACGAAGTCACTGGTTCAAATCCAGTATCGCCCACTCTCGAAGCCCCGGCCATCGCCGGGGCTTTCTTCGTTTCATACCTGCGTATCTCCACCGCTTCCGATCCTCGCATCGAAGCACGTTTGCAATATCGGAGCGGAATTCCGTAACGCTTGCAGCCCGACATGGAATAGAACGCTGATCGCCCTCCCTCGCATCCGGGTGTTCCAGCATGCCTCAGATCCACGCTCCGCCCGATGCGCCGCCCGAAGTCGATCCGGTCAAGGCGGCACTCGAAGATCCGGAGGTGCGCCGGAAACTTCGCGACACGGCGCTCGCCTGCTTGGGGAAATGGAAATCTTACCCCCGCCGCGCCGCTCTCGAGCACGACGCCGAAGACATCGTCGCGGAGGCGCAAGCCACCGCCATGAGGCGGGCGGATTCGTTCGATGCATCGCGCGCTTCGGTCAAAACTTGGACGCAGGGCATCGTACGGAATCTGGCCCGCAAGTTGTGTGGGCGGCCGCATCAGTCGGATCTGTCGGCAGCGCTCGAACAGCGGGCCGACGGCGGAGAGTCGCCGCAGGATCGCCTGATCCGCTCGACGGAACGCGACCTGGTTCACGGTGCTCTCGCGACACTCGATCCGGCCGACCGCGAGTTGATCCGGCTCCACTACTTCGAGTACTTGTCGCCTTCGGAAGTGGCCGCCCGACTCGACATCTCAGCGGGCAATGCCCGAACACGGCTCTGCCGGCTGCGCAAGGACCTCTACGCTATCCTGTCCCCGTCCTTCCCGTGGGGCCGACCATGACCGACCGCGAACTCGACCGATTGGCCGACGAGTATTTGACGGCGCTCGACGCCGCCGACGATCCGACAATCGAACGCATCTGGGAAGCGGCCGCATCCGACCCCCAACTCGAAGCGATGCTGGAAGAACTGCACGCCGAAATCGTCGCCGACGACAAGCTCCAAGCCGAGCGAACCCTGAAGCCCGCACTGGCCGACGCCGTCCGCACGCACCTGCCGAGCGCCGAAATCATCGCTTCGAGCGCAGGTCCCGTCACCGTCGGCGATGTGGCCCGCGAACTCCTCCGCAACACCCCCGCCGGCCTGCCGGCGGAGGCCCACGCGCTGAACGAGGCTTTGCAAAAGTCGCCGGAAGTACTGCCCGGCGATCTCGGGCTATCGAAGTTGATCGCCTGGGCGGAGCCGCGCTTCGGGAACGCTCCGTCCGCATACTGGAAGGCGTTCCGGTTGGCGGCCTTGAAGCTGGAGATGCGGCGCGCATCGGCCGAGGAATACCAGCTCGCGGCCCGGCGCGGCCTGAAACCGGAGGGGCCGAAATGATCGTCGAAACCGTCGCCCGCCTCCGCCGGGAATTCGGCATCCCGGTCTCACCGGACGTCCGTGGCCCGGTGCCGCTCGGGCGATTCTTCGAGCAGTGCAACCTCGCCCACACGGCGCTGCCGGGGTTGAACTGCGGTCGCGTGGTCGAACACTTGCAGGCCGAAGGCCACACCGTCGAACCGTTCGGCGATGCGGCGGAACCGCTGGCCGGGTTTCTCTACTTCGCCGGTCGCATCGGTCATGCCTTCGTGAATGCCGACGACATCCTGCCGCGGCGGCGGTTCACGGCCGCGCACGAACTCGGCCACGCCGTACTCCACCGCAACCGTATGGGCCGCTATCGCGCCGACACCGACAAGACGCTGCTCGAAGGGGGCGACGCGACCGACGAACTCGAACGCGAAGCGAACGCCTTCGCCGCCGAACTGCTGATGCCCGAGGAGGTGGTGCGGGCGCGAGTGGTCGAGTTGAAGACATTGCACGGATGCTGTCCGAGCGCAGTGCTGGCCTACCGACTCTCGGCCGAACTGCTCGTGAGCCGCTTGGCGATGCACTACCGCCTGAAGAATTTGGGGGTGGGCGATGCCGAATGACTTTCTGCGGAAGTACGGAGCCGCCGCCGTCGGCAGCACGCCGCCGCAGCCGAATATCCCCGTCGAACCCGTCGGCGACGATGCGCAGAAGCCGAAGATCGAACACGAGATCGAGTTCGCCAAAGCGGCGTGGGCCGCGATGACTGTGTCGGAAACGCCGGCCCGCGACGGCGAATACCCGGTGCGGTTCATCGACGGGTCGCAGGCCTCGCAGCCGGTGCTCTGCGTCCGCACGCCGCTCGGCTGGCCGATCCCCCTGCTGCTCTCCGAAGTCGGCGCGGTGGCGCTCCGCTGCCGGGGGCGGAGCTTCGAGCGCGTCTTCGTGGCCGTGGATCGCGTGCTCAGTTTCGTCGCCGATCCCTTCCCGTGGGAGGAAGTCGAAGCGTTCGCGGCCGACATCGCCAACCGGCCCGAACTGCAACTGCGGGTTCTCCCCGCGAACTCGCCCGACTTCGCGAAGTATAGCCCGTTCGACTACGAGGTGATGCGGTCGCAGGCCCAGACCCGCGCCCGGGAGGAGATGACGGCGTTCGAGCGCTTGGCCCTCGCCCAAGATCGCGAGTTACCGACGCTCGTGGACGGCCCTCTCGACCGCGTGACCGGTATGCCGGATGCGGATGGCCCGCTGCTCGTAGGCTGCGTCAAGCAGCAGGCCGCGAACTATTTCGGCGGGCACGACGGCGGCTGGCGCGTCCTGCTCGAACTGCGGCCCGGCCAGCGCACGCCCGTGTTCCGCATCACGGGCGAAGGCCGACTCGCGGTGGCGACGTGGTTCCTCAAACTCGCGGGCGGCTCGCAGTTGGCGCCGAACTGGGGGTATGTCCGCGTCGAGGTGCCGTGGAACCAGTTCGAGAAGGGGTTCCGCTCCGACTTCGGATTCGTGAATCGGCTGTCGCGCTGGCTGATCGACGCCCGCTGCCAGACCGACAGCTACGCCCGGATGCCCGTCTCGCTCGACCCCATCGTGCGCGCCGAAGAATCCCTCAAGCCCCTCTTCACCCCGCTCGCGGTGCTGACCAATCGGCTCTACCGCACGGCGGGTCTCTTCCGCGGAGGCGAACTGTGACCGACGACACCCGCACCATGCTCGGCCGCGTGGCCGCCCCGTCCGAACACGAATCGACGAGCGGCAAGTTCTACTTCTGGGTGGACCGATCCCAGAGCGTCGAACGCACGCAGATCGTCGTCACGAAATCGACCGTCGGCA
>JAYVTJ010000044.1:0-3388 GCA_043774415.1 Fimbriiglobus sp.
TACTGGATATTCCGGGGAAATATCGTTGCCGATATCCGTTGCGGAGAGACTCGGCTCAGTGCGTGGTTTGGGAGGCCGGATCGTTCTCGCGGATGGAACTTCTATCGCATACGATTCTTACAATGTGGATATTGAGTGGTTGGGAAATTATCGTCGAGTCACGGCCTCGGCGATGGGAGACGATGCTGTCATCGGGATGGGATTGCTTTCCGGCCATGCCCTGATGATCGAAGGGACCGTCGGCGGCGCGGTGACGATCGTACCGCTGATGAATGCACTGTAAGAACCGACAGTTCACAATGGTCCTGGAAGAAAGCAACATGCCCATCCCCGTCGAAATCCCCCCGCCGCTGCGCGAGCATGTCGGCGGGTTGCTCACGGTGCCCGCGATCGGCGCCACCGTCGCCGCGGTGCTCGCCGACCTCGCGAAGCAGTACCCGGCCATCGAAGCGAAACTGTTCGTCAATGGGAAGCTCCGGCCGCACGTCAACGTGCTCGTGAACAACGAGGACATCCGCTACCTCGACGAAACCGAAACCGCGACGCCCGAAGGCTCGGTCGTCTCTCTTATCCCGGCGGTGGCCGGTGGCTGAACCCGACGACATCCCCGAAGACGAAACCCCGGACGGCGCGGCGGTCTTCCCGCTCATCCCGCCCGAACTCGGCGTCCACCCGCTGCTGCTCGCGGTGATCCACGCCTACGTCTTCCTCGAAGGCACCGACGAAGTTTTGCTGAACGGAGCCGTCGCCGAGGAGGGTATGCAATACCTGGTCACCTACCTCCAGCGCCTAGGCGGCGCCGACCTGAAGCGTGCGAAGGAAGATCTCGCGACGCTCGCCGGGTTTGCGAAGTCGGAAAAGTGGCCGAAGCAGCAGGTGCGATTCCTGCAAGAATTCCTGAGCGAACACGAGATCGGCTGATTCCATGTCTGCATCCCTCGAACGATACTCCCGGCAGATGCGTGTCCCCGGCTTCGGCAAGGCCGGGCAGGAGCGCTTGCTGGCTTCGCGTGTCACGCTCTGCGGAGTCGGCGCCCTCGGCACCGTGCTCGCGAACACCCTCGTGCGCGCCGGCATCGGGTTTCTGCGCGTCATCGACCGCGACTTCGTCGAGCCGAGCAACCTCCAGCGCCAGGTGCTTTTCGACGAAGCCGACGTGGCGAGCAACATGCCCAAAGCCGAAGCCGCGGCGGTGAAGCTCCGGCAGATCAACTCGGGCGTGACGGTCGAGCCGATCGTTGCCGACATCAACCGCACCAACATCGAAGACTTCTGCCGCGATGCTGACCTGATTTTGGACGGCACCGACAACTTCGAGATCCGCTACCTCATCAACGACGTGGCGATCAAGCAGAACAAGCCGTGGATATACGGCGGAGCCGTGGGCACCGAAGGGATGAGCATGACCATCATCCCGGGGGAGACGCCCTGCTTGCAGTGCGTCTTCGAAGCTTCGCCCGGCCCCGGCGAAGTCGGCACCTGCGAGACGGCCGGCGTGCTGGGGCCCATCGTGAGCATCATCGCGAGCTTCCAGGCCGCAGAGGCACTGAAGCTGCTCTCGGGGAACAAGGCCGCAATCAACAAGGAACTTTTCACGATCAACCTCTGGGACAACACGAGCCGGCGGGTGAAGGTCGCCCCGCTGATGGGTCGCAAGGGGAAGTGCCCCTGCTGCGCCAAGAAGGAGTTCGTTTGGCTCGAAGGGGATCAGGGCACGCAGACGACCAGCCTCTGCGGCCGAAATGCCGTGCAGGTGACGCAGCGGCTGAGCAGCAAGCTCGACTTCGCCGCGCTCGGCAAGCAGTTGCAGGCCAGTGGCACCGTGACCGCGAACAAGTTCTTGCTGAAGTTCACCGTGGTCGATGCGGGCGACGGCTACGAGTTCACGGTCTTCCCGGACGGCCGCGCGATCATCAAGGGGACGGACAATCCCGAGCGCGCCCGGACGCTGTACGCGAAGTACATCGGACATTAGCAACCTTAGCCGCGAGACGGAGTCGAGCGCGGAACCGGAGTGTCCAATCGCATCGTTCGTCTGTTCTTCTCATCCGCCCGAGCTCGACTCCGTCTCGCGGCTAATTCGAGTTTCTCGCGTGATCTACCTCGACAATGCCGCCACCAGTTTCCCCAAGCCCGAAGGCGTGTACGTCGCCCTCGACCGCTTCGCGCGCACGTCGCTCGCCAACCCCGGCCGGGCCGGGCACGCCATGGCCCTCGCCGCCGAACACGCCCTCGACGACGCCCGCCATCGGCTCAATCGCTTTCTCAACGGCCGCGATCCGAAGCGGTTCATCTTCACGCTCAACGGCACCGACGCGCTCAACATCGGGATCAAGGGGACGCTCGAAGCGGGCGATCACATCGTCACCACCGACCTCGAACACAACAGCGTCAGCCGGCCGCTGCAGGCGATGGCGAACGCCGGGTTCATCACCCTCACGCGCATTCCTTCGGATGGCGGCGGCGCCATCGATCCCGACGCGATCCGCGCCGCGCTGACGCCGAAGACGAAGCTCGTCGCGGTCACGCACGCCAGCAATGTCCTGGGCACCGTGCAGCCCATCGCCGAGATCGGCCGCATCTGCCGCGAGTCCGACCGCGTGCTATTCCTCGTCGATGCGGCCCAGACGGTCGGCGTCGTTCCCATCGACATCCAGGCGCACTCCATCGACCTGCTCGCCTTCCCCGGTCACAAGTGTTTGTTTGGCCCCACCGGCACCGGCGCGCTCTACGTCGGCCCGAAAGCGAAGGTCAAGCCATGGCGCGAGGGCGGCACCGGCGGAGACAGTTCCAGCCCGACGCAGCCGGCGGAGTATCCGTACTACCTCGAAGGGGGGACACCGAACGTCCTCGGCATCGTCGGCATGATCGCGGGGTTGGATTTCGTCGAAGCGGAGACGCCCGCGAAACTGCGCGCCCACGAACTCGCCCTGTGCGACCGCCTGCGCGGACGGATGCTGGCGATGGGCGGCTTCAAGTTCGCCGGTCATGCGGATAACTCGCGCCGTGTGGCGACAATGAGCTTTCAATCCGAAGCGCTCTCGGCCACCGAACTCGGCGGCATCCTCGATCAATCGTTCGAGATCGCCGTGCGCCCCGGCCTCCACTGCGCGCCGTACATCCACCGCACGTTCGGCAGCTTTCCGGACGGCTTGGTCCGCGTCAGCCCCGGCCCCTTCACGACCGACGCCGAGATCGACATCCTCGCCGATGCCCTGCAAGAGATCACGGGCGGACTCTGATGGGGAATATCGACAGAAGCAGTTGTTCGTGATCGGCCTCCACACTTACCGCGGAGGGCAGCGTTCTCGGCTCGGGGCCCGAAGGCGATCACGGCGACGGCGCACAAGCTGGCGCGGATCCTCTACAACGTGATGCGCTTCGGGGT
>JAYVTJ010000045.1:0-3045 GCA_043774415.1 Fimbriiglobus sp.
CCGGAAGCCGTGCTCGACGAGGGTGCGCTTGCGCGCTTCGTCGCCGAAGTACATGCCGCGCACCTGCGGCAGCGAGACGTGCGATTCGTCGACTACCAGCAGGAAATCCTCGGGGAAGAAGTCGAGCAGGGTGAACGGCGGTTCGCCCGGCGGCCGGCCGCTGAACCAGCGCGCGTAGTTCTCGATGCCCGAGCAGTAGCCGACCTCGCGGAGCATGTCGATGTCGTACCGGCACCGGGCTTTCAACCGCTCGGCTTCGAGCAGTTTGCCCTCGGTCTTGAACTGCTCGAGCCGCATCGCGAGTTCTTGCTCGATGCCGTCGGCGGCGATCCGCACGCGCTCTTCGGACGTGACGAAGTGCTTCGCCGGATAGACGTACAGCTCGTCGAGTTCCTTGATGACCTCGCCGGTGACCGTGTGGATCACGGAGAGCTTGTCGACTTCATCGCCGAAGAGTTCGATGCGGAAGGCGACCTCTTCGGAGGCGGGCCAGACTTCGATGGTGTCGCCGCGGACGCGGAACTTGCCGCGCTGGAATTCGATGTCGTTGCGCTGGTACTGGATGTCGATCAATTTGAGCAAGAGCGTATCGCGGTCGATGATCTCCCCCTTCGGGAGGTAGACGACCATGCGCTTGTACTCGCTCGGCGAGCCGAGGCCGTAGATGCAGCTCACCGACGCGACGATGATGACGTCTTCCCGGCTCACGAGTGCGGCGGTCGCGGCGAGGCGCAGCCGGTCGATGTTCTCGTTGATGCTCGCGTCTTTTTCGATGTAGATATCCCGCTGCGGGATATACGCCTCGGGCTGGTAGTAGTCGTAGTAGCTGACGAAGAAGTTCACGGCGTTGTGCGGGAAGAAGTTCTTGAACTCCTTGTAGAGCTGGGCCGCGAGCGTCTTGTTGTGGGCGAGGACCAGCGTCGGCTTGCCGATGGTGCGGATGATGTTGCTGGCGGTGAAGGTCTTCCCGGTGCCGGTGGCGCCGAGGAGGACTTGGATTTTCTTCCCGTCGGCGAAGCCCTTCTCGAGTTCGGCGATGGCTTTGGGCTGATCGCCGGCCGGGACGTAATCCGCGACGAGTTGGAAGGACGCGGTCATCGGGGAAAGCTCCGGGTCGCAGAAGCGATGCCGGTTTATCTTAGGCGGGGACCGCCGCCGGGATCGCCGAAACTGCGGGACATTTCGGTCGGACCTTCGCCGGCAACCCCGTCATGTACGGCTTCTCCACCAGTCGGTACAGGCCCCACGCCACCGCGGGCACCACCGCGAGGCAGACGAGCCCCGCTGCGGTGAAAGAACCCGCCTCGCGCAGAGGCGTCGGCAGCAGTGTTTCGAGCGCGAAGACGACCCGCATCACCGGCATGTGCACGAGGTACAAACTGTACGAGAAGTCGCCGAACCAGCCGAAGACTCGCACGGGGGCCGGCTCCACTTCCCGCACCGGCCGCGCGATCAGGAAGCCGACGACGCCGAAGGAACCGACGGCGAACGCGAGTTCGTGAATCGCCCAACTGAAGGAGTGGAACGTCCCGGCGATGCCGGCGGCGAACCCGGCGATTGCGATGAATCCAGTCGTCCGGAGTGAGAGCGCTTGTCCGGCCGCAAGCTTTTCCGCGAGGAGCATCCCGAGGAACCACTCGAAGTAGCGTCGCAGGAAAAACCACTCGAAGTGCGGCTTCACACCGTCGAGTGCTTCGGGTGCTGGGACGAGTGCAAACGCGAGTTCGACGGCGAGCAGCACCCCGGCGATGGGCCAGAATCCCCAGCGCCGGCAGGCCTTCAGCAGCAGCGGATACGCCAGGTAGAACTGCACCTCGTACCAGAGCGTCCAGTAGACGCCGTTCAGCCCTAGCGCCTTCGGTTGCAGGGCGAGGAGGAAGAGCGCGTTCAGCCCGATCCAGCCGAAGCCGGAAGCATCCAAAAGATAGTCGAGCGTGAAGCCTGCATCGCCCACCGGCCGGAGCCAGCAGACGTTCATGATGAAGTAGGCGAACCCCGCGATGAACAGACTGGCGAAGAAGGCCGGGTAGAGGCGCCAGAATCTCCGCGCGGCGAAGGGGCGGAGTTCGAGGCCGTCGGAGCCGGTGCGGTGGAATCGCTTGGCCTGCGGCAGGTGGATGCAGAAGCCGCTGAGCACGAAGAAGAGGCCGATGCCCGCGTAGCCGAAGCCGAAGAGCGGGAGCGTGG
This sequence comes from Fimbriiglobus sp., assembly GCA_043774415.1. GTDB lineage: Bacteria > Planctomycetota > Planctomycetia > Gemmatales > Gemmataceae > JALHQU01. The sequence continues at coordinate 2,188 of JAYVTJ010000045.1, forward strand.
CGACGACGTCGGCGGGGGTGTCGGCGTTGAGCGGGAGCATGTCGCGCGGGTCGGCCTGCCGGGAGTAGCCGGGGCAGAATGCGTTCCAGAGGTGGTACGCGAAGACCCAGAGGGCCGCGAACCCCCGGAGGGCATCGATGGAGCGGAACCGCGTCGGCATGGCGGGCGAAGCCTAGCACGCGGACGGGGATCGGGTCGGAAGTGGGGCGTCATCGCCGTCACCAGATGCGGGTGATGCCGTAGGCGTCGAATTGCACGTCGCAACTGATCAGAGGAATGCCTTCGACGAGCGCTTGGGCGATCAGCATCCGGTCGAAGGGATCCTTGTGATGGAAGGGCAGAGCGGCGAGGAGGTCGAAGTGCTCCTCTCGGTATTCGAGCCATTCGAAGTTGTTGCGCAGCATGTGCTGGTGAAAAACGACTCCGGGACTGCCGCCGACGTCGAGCTTCTTTTGACTCACCTTCATCGAAACTTCCCAAGGCGTCGCCCAACCGACGAACTTCTGATTCGCAGGATCGCAGATCGCCGAGAGTGCAGTCCGGCTCAATTTCGGATCGTTCCACCAGAACCAGAGTACCGCGTGCGTGTCGAGGAGTAGTTTCACTCCATGTACTCCGCGAACTCTTCGAGGCGCGCGTCGAAATCGGGAGACATCCAAAACGCGCGGTCGCTCGCCGTGCCCGGCTGGCAGGGCCAACTCGTCCGGGGCTTCCGCGTGACCACCGCCACCGTCTCCCCGTTTTCGGTGAGCGCGAGTTCCTCGCCCGGTACCATCGCGGCGATCATACTGGTCAGGTGCGGTTGGACGGCGGCAATCGAAAGCGTCTTTGGCATCGCAATTCCCCTGCGGTATCCGG
>JAYVTJ010000046.1:0-4010 GCA_043774415.1 Fimbriiglobus sp.
ACGACCGCCGGCCCGAAGTGCAGCTCGCCGGACTCTCCGCGCTCCAGGGGCGACCCTACTGGCGCTGGCAGGAGGCGGGCACGCTGCTGAACATGGCCCGGACCACCACCGTGCCCGAAGTGAAGGTCCTCGTGCTGCTCACCCTCGGCAGCGCCGACAGCGCCGACGTGATGAACGGCGTCGCCGAGTTTTTGAAGGACGCCGACCGAGACGTCCGCCGCGCGGCGAGCGAATCCCTGCTGCTCGGCGGCGAAAGCCGCTGGGCGATGGTCCGCGGCGCCTTCCGCAATCTCCTCGCCGACCCCGCGTTCCTCTCCGACGGCGCCCTGCCCGGCTCGGCCGGCAAACTCCCGGCCCTCGCCGTCTGCGACCTCACCGGCTGGGCCACCGAACCGGGGCCGATCGGCGAGCGCTCCGTCCGCACGCTGCTCGAGCACTACCACGCCGCGCTCTTGCACGGCGACAATCCCGGTCTCCCGTCCGACCTCGGCCGACAGATCACCGACGAGCACTCGCCGCCGATCCTGCGCGTCGAACTCGCCCACTTGGTGCATCGCCATTCGATGATCCCGGACGACCTCCTCGACCGCATGACCGACGCCGACCAGCCCGGCCCCGTGCGCCTGCTCGCCGCCGACATCATGCTGAAGGCCGACCCGACCGACGGCACCGCGCTCGACGTGCTCCGCGGCCTCGGGCGCCAGTCGAACCGCGACACGGCCCTGGCCATCGCCCGCATTTTGCAGAACCGCCTCCAGCTCGATCTCGGCCTCCCCGGCAGCGGCGTCGTGCCGACGAGCAAGCAGTCGATGGACGTGACGCAGAAGGTCTTCCGCTGGGCGACCGGCCGGGCGTTGGCCGCCGGCCTCGACGAGACGCCCATCCCGATGGACGAATCGATGCTGGGGAACATGGTCTTCGGCCCCGGCGGTGTCCTGCCGTACGCGGTCCCCGATTCCGGCCCGTCCTCCGCCCCCGGCGTCAGCCCGAGCAACCGCTGGCAGGCCCGCCGCTGAGCGAACCCGGACGGCACTCCGCCCCTCCTTCCCCGTACGATTCTGCTACACTTCTGCGATCCGCATTCGCCCGTCCGAGGGTTCCGCCGTTGCCTCGACCGCTCCTCGCGCTCGCCCTCTTCGCTTTCGCAGCAAGCGCCGACGCCCAAGAAAAGAAGCTCCTGCGCTGGGGCACCGACCCGACCGGCGGCGCCCCGTACATCTACATCGACGACAAGAGCGCCGACAAGAAGTACATCGGCTTCGAGGTCGAACTGGCCGAGTACCTCGCGGGGAAGCTCGGCCGCACGAGCGAGATGGTCGATGCCGATTGGTCCAATCTGCCGAAGCAGCTCGGCAAGCCCGCCGATGTCGAGAAGGGGATCGACATCGTCCTCAACGGCTACGAGCTGCGCAAAGATCTGCTGGAGGAGTTCGCCGCGACGCGGCCGTACTACGTCTACCGGCTCGTGATGGTCAGCCACGCCGAGACCGCGAAGGACAAGGAGCTGCGCGGCTGGGCCGACCTCTATCCGAACGCGGCGAAGCCGATCAAGACCGTCGGCGTGCTCGGAGGCAGCGCGGCGCACCGGCACATGAAGAAGGCCCATCCCGAAGGCGTGAACCTGCAGTCGAACCCGGATGTGGCGAACGTCTTCAAGCTGGTGCAGGACCGCCGCATGGACGCGACGGTGCAGGACAGCCCGGCCGCGACCTACTTCCTCAAGAACGAGAAGGGCCTCGTCGCCGTCGGCGAGGCGATCAAGCCCGGCTTCTACGTCATCTACTATCGCAAGGGCGACGCGGAACTCGGCGCCGCGCTCGACAAAGCCCTGGCCGACGGACTGCGCGACGGCACGCTCGAACGGATCTACCGGAAGTACAAGCTCTGGAACGAGGACCAGGAACGCCTCTGGTACTGGATCGACCGTCCGTGGCCGCCGGAGGATCTGCCGGATGACGAAGACGTCGACGAAGAGGGCGCCGCGGTGAACCCGTGGCCCCGGCTCTTCGGCGAACTGCTCGGCGCCGCCGGGGTGACGGTGCTGCTCGCGGTCGTCTCGTTCCCGATGGCGATGCTGCTCGGACTGCTCGTCGCCGTGGGCCGGGTCTACGGTCCGCGGCTGCTGGCGATCCCGCTCGGCGTCTATGTGGAAGTGATCCGCGGCACGCCGCTGCTGCTCCAGCTTTTCATGATCTACTACCTGCTCCCGGAGCTGATGTTCCAGACCGAAGTCGGTTGGCTCGTCTCGCTCGGCAAGAACCTCTCGCCTCTGCTCGCGGGCATCCTGGGGCTCGCGCTCAACTACAGTGCCTACGAAGCGGAGAACTACCGCGCCGGCTTGCAGGCGATCCCGAAGGGGCAGATGGAAGCGGCCCTCGCCCTCGGCATGACGCGGACGAGGGCGATCCGCACGATCGTCGTCCCGCAGGCGGTGCGGCTCGTGATCCCGCCGGTCACGAACGACTTCATCGCGCTCTTCAAAGACACCTCCGCCTGCTCGATCATCCTCGTGGTCGAACTGACGCGGAAGTACAACGAACTCTACAACTTCAACCGGGGGTTGATCGTCGAACTGGCGTTCGTCACGGCTGGGCTTTACCTGCTGATGAGCTATCCGATGTCGATCGCGGCGAACCGGCTCGAGCGCCGCTTGAACCGCCCGAGCGGAGGACGGGCATGATCGAAATCACCAACCTCGTGAAGTACCACGGCACCAACCGCGTGCTCGACGGCGCCAGCGCCTCGTTCGAGAGCGGCAAGCTCACGGCGCTCGTCGGCCCCTCCGGCGGCGGCAAGAGTACCCTGCTGCGCTGCATCAACGGATTGGAAACCTTCCACGAAGGGGAGATCCGCATCGGCGACGACCTCAAACTCGTCGGCACCGGCGGTCGGCCGCACGACACGCGGACGCTGCTCGCCATTCGCAAGCGCGTCGGCATGGTCTTCCAGCAGTTCCATCTGTTCCCGCACATGAGCGCGCAGGAAAACGTGATGGCCGGGCCGGTGCACGCCCTCGGCAAGACCCGCGCTGAAGCGGCCGAGACGGCCAAATCGCTGCTCGCCCGGGTCGGCCTCTCCGATAAGCTCGATGCCCGACCGGGAAATCTTTCGGGCGGCCAGCAGCAGCGCGTTGCGATCGCTCGCTCCCTTGCGGTTCACCCTTCGGCGATCCTGTTCGACGAACCGACGAGCGCCCTGGATCCGAGCATGGTCGGCGAAGTGCTGGCCGTGATGCTCGACCTGGCATCCGGCGGTCAGACGATGATCGTCGTGACGCACGACATGGACTTGGCCGACAAGGCGAATGCCGTGCTGACGATGCGAGCCGGAAGGGTCGTGGCGAGCGGCGCGGCGTAAGCCCGCCGTGCAAGCGTCGCAAACACGGCGGGCTCACGCCGAGCCGCTCGCCCATCATTCAATTAGGAATCTCCCATGTCCACCCAACTGATCCGCGTCGGCCACTCGCCCGACCCCGACGATGCCTTCATGTTCCACGCGCTGGCGAACGGCAAGATCCCCACGGGGGACTACCGCTTCACGCACGAACTCCAAGACATCGAGACCCTCAACCGCCGGGCGCTCAAAGGTGAACTCGAAGTCACGGCCGTGAGCATCCACGCCTACGCCTTCCTGCTCGACCGGTACGCGCTGCTGCCGAGCGGCTGCAGCATGGGCGACCACTACGGACCGATGGTCGTGGCGAAGAAGGCGTACAAGCTCGAAGAGTTGCCCGAGATCCGCATCGCCGTGCCGGGGACGCTGACGACGGCATTCCTCACACTGCAACTCCTCTTCGCCGATGTGGCGCCGGGGAAGAAGATCCAATTCGAGGTGGTGCCGTTCGACGAAATCCTCGGCTTCGTCGAAGCGGGCAAGTTCGATGCGGGCCTCATCATCCACGAGGGGCAGCTCACCTTCCAGAATCAGGGTCTGCAACTCGTCGTCGATCTCGGTGTTTGGTGGCAGGCGAAGACCGGTCTGCCGCTGCCGCTGGGCGGGAACGTCATCCG
>JAYVTJ010000047.1:0-2647 GCA_043774415.1 Fimbriiglobus sp.
CGGCCCCGTTGGGGCGAAGAAGCGATACTTCGTCGCTGGCGCGTAAGGGTGGACAAATCGGCTCACTGGTCACTTCTTCGGATCGCCCGTCATCGTGCCGCCGGGCTTCGGCAGCAGCTTCGTCGAATCGACCGGGCGCTGCGGAGCGAACGGCACGCCCGGCGACGGGATGTACCCCCCCGGCTGCGGCAGTTCATCGGGCCGCGGGTTGTAGGGCTGAGCATACGGTTGCCCCGCCGGCATGGCCGGGCCGACGTAGATCACTTCGCCGTTTCCGTAGCCCGCCCCGCTATTGTTCCGCGAAACGGGGTGCCCGTTCGGGCCGCACTCCTTCCCCGTTGCACTGCGGCTCGAATCGCTCCCTTCGTCGCCCGAGAGTCGCTCGTGGAGGAGCGGGAATAAATACTTCCGCTCGCCGCAGGTGTTGCAGCCGAGCGGAGCGAACGCGATCAGCAGCAGGAAGCAGCGCAGGGAGCGTGGCATGGTCGGTCTCCGCAGGACGCCCCGACGCGGCGAGAGGCCGGGCCTAGAACTTAATCGAATTGTGCAATTTACAATCGGATTCGCGAAGTCGAACCCGTCGAGAAATGGATAAATGGGCAAGTCGGAGGCTATCCCGGTCTGAGCAATCGGCGGGGTTTCGCGGATTGTTACAGTCCGGAGAAGAAGAACATTCAACACAGAGATTCAGAGGGAAGATTTTCACCGCAGAGAAAGAAGCGAGCGCAGAGAAAGTCCAAGAATTCGAAATGGGGACCGCCGTGTTGTCCCCTTTTCCATCTCCTCTTCTCCGCGCCCTCTTCATTCTCTGCGGTGAAAATCTTCCCGCTACTCGGTGCATTTCCTTTTACAGTAACCCGTGATGCCCCAAGTAGCGCTCCGCATCCAGCGCCGCCATGCAGCCCGTGCCCGCGGCACTGATCGCTTGGCGATAGTAGTCGTCCGCGACATCCCCGGCCGCGAAGACCCCTTCGACGCTCGTGAACGTGCGGGCCGTCGTCGTCCATTCGATGTAACCGCCCGCGTTGAGCTTCACCTGGCCGTCGAGGAAGCCGACGTTCGGCGTGTGGCCGATGGCGCAGAACAGCCCCGTCGCCGGGATCGTTTCCTCCGGCCCGCCGACGGTGCTCTTGATTCGGACGGCCGTGACGCCGGCCTTTTCTTCGCCGAGCACTTCATCGACGACGCTGTTCCACTTGATCTCGATCTTGGGATTGTTCTTCGCCCGCTCCGCCATGATCTTGCTCGCCCGCATTTTGTCGCGGCGGACGATCATGGTGACCTTGCTGGCGAACTTCGTGAGGAAGTTCGCCTCTTCGGAGGCCGAGTCCCCGGCCCCGACGACGACTATCGGCTTGTTGCGGAACCGCGGCAGCGCACCGTCGCAGACGGCGCAGGCCGAGACGCCGCGGTTCTTAAATTTGTCTTCGCTCTCGAGGCCGAGGTAGTTGGCCCGCGCACCCGTGGCGATGATGAGCGTGAGAGTTTCGACCGTGGTGCCATCGTGCAGGTGCAGCGTGAAGGGGCGATTCTGGAGATCGACCTTCACCACATCCTTCGATTCGACGCGAGTGCCGACGTTGCGGGCCTGCTGCCGCATGAGGGCCATGAGTTCGGGCCCGTTGATGCCGTGCGTCGGCTGCTCTTTGTCCCGCGCGACCCAGTAGGGGAAGTCGGGATCGTCGGCCTTCAGCGCGGTCTTGAGGTACTGCCGGGTGTCCCCTTCGGGCCAGCTCGGGAAGTTCTCGACTTCGGTCGTGAGCGCGAGCTGACCGAGCGGCAGCGTGCCGTTCTGGCGATTGCGGTCGTCGTCGGGATTGCCCTGGAAGACGAGGGGCTTCAGTTCGGCGCGGGCGGCGTAGATGGCGGCGGTCCAAGCGGCCGGGCCGGAACCGATGATGATGACCTTCTCGGGCATGGCGGGAGCGACTCCGACGGGAAGCGGGGTGACGACGATAAAAGTAGTCTACGGAGGAGAAGAGCAGGAAGGTGCAGGCGAACAGTGCTAACCCCTATGCGGCAATGACAATTCGCCCTCATCGGACACATAAATCGTGATTTGACCCGGAGACTCAACAACTCCCGGTGGCAATCGTTTTTCGAATGACACTACCCTACGATTCTTCCAGGTAGACTTCACGCTCCGATACGTTTCGATGATATCGAGAGGGATCGCGGCCTCCTCGATAATTGCGAATGTCAAATATCGGACCGTCGGCGAACCGATCACATCAAGTTGCTGCTCGAGGATGTATTCGCGGGCCAGTTGGATTGCATCGCTTTCATTCATAAATAACCCGCATTCAACTGACTCTCGCACATGACGTAAAAAAAGCCCCGCGTCCTTGCGGACGCGGGGCTTCTTCATCGATGACATTGGTAGCGTGATTTCAAGAGGGAGTGAGTTACATGATGGTATCACTGCCGTGAGGCAGCGTACTGAGAATATTTCCTTAGAAAGGAGGTGATCCAACCGCAGGTTCCCCTACGGTTACCTTGTTACGACTTAGTCCCAATCAGGAGTCCCATCTTCGGCGCCAGTGAAGGCGACTTCGGACGTTCCACCCTTTCGTGGCTTGACGGGCGGTGTGTACAAGGCTCAGGAACACATTCACCGCGGTGTTGCTGACCCGCGATTACTAGCGAT
>JAYVTJ010000048.1:0-16931 GCA_043774415.1 Fimbriiglobus sp.
CAGCGGCGAGCGCGTCCGCCGGTTCGTGGCCCCGTGGCATACGCCGCCGGTCGATATCCCGTACGAAGTCGTCGTCTCGTCCGGCGATCCGGTCGTCAAGCGCGGCCAGTCGATCACGGTTTCCGGTTACCTCAAAAAAACGCAACCGAACGCGGTGCTCCCCGACTCCGCCGCGGTGATTTTCCGCGAGCCTGGCTCCGCGGATGAAAAGAAGCTCCCGATGGCGGGCGACGACAAATCGGCCTTCACGCTGACCCGGCCCACCGTCGCGACCGATCTGGAGTACTGCATCGAAAGCGGACTCGCCCGCAGCGAATGGCACACCATCGCCGCCGTCGATCCCGTCGAAATTGCGGCCGGGAGCGAAGTGATCATCGAAGCCCCGACGTATGCCGCGGCGGCGAAGCCGAAACGGACGGTGCAATCGCTCGCCGATCTCGAAGCGCTCCAGCACAGCCGGGCCGACGTGAAGCTGAAGCTGAACCGCAAAGCCCAAGCGGTGCAGCTCGAATGGCGACCGGCCGGCTCAGCCGCGACCGCGCCGGTCGAACGCATCCCCGTCGCGCTCGATGCGAATGGCACCGCCGCATCGGTCGAACTCCCGCTGAAGGTCGATGGCACGCTGAAGTGGATTCTCTTCGCCGAGAAGGACGTGCGGACGGAGATCGCCGTCGCCGTGCGCATCCAGACCGATGCGCCGCCGAAATTCGAAAGAGTTACGGGCCTCCCCGCGCAGACGCGCCGCATCCGCAAGAGCGAAGTCCTCGAAATCGACTTCGCCGCGACCGACGACATCGCGGTCTCCGGAGCGTTCCTCGAATCCGGCCCCGCCGAGGCGCTCGACGATTCGAGCTTGAGAAGCGAACCGATCGCAGCGACCGGGATCGGTACATCCCGTGCGGAAGGTCGCGTGCAGTTCCGCTTGCCCGCGGATGCGACCGAGGGTCAAGCCTTCCGCGTCCGTCTCCGGGTTCAAGACAACCGCTCGATCCCCGAACTCGACTGGAAGCCGCAGCAGGCGACTTCCCCCGACGGAGGCTGGGTCGTCCTCCGCGTCGCGTCCGCCGCGAAGCCGCTCGCCGAGCAGGAGATCGCCGCATCGAACGGCGGCATCCGGACGAAGCTCGGCGCCATCGCGAAGCTGCTCGAGAAGGCGCACGCGGACGTGAAGGGCCACCGGCTCGATTACCAGGGCAAGCCGCAATTGGAACAGGATCAGTCGATCCGCCTCGGCAACGATCTCGAATCGGTCCGCGCCGCGCTCGCGCTGCTCGATGCTCTGGCCCGCGACACCGCGGACAATCCGGATCTCCGCGCACTCGCGGGACTCGCGCGCGATCTGGCCGAAGGGGATGTCCGCACGGCCGAACTCCAACTCAAGCGGGTGTTGACCGAAGCGGATGCCGGCCTGCGCGACACCGCTGCGCTGGGGGCGCAGCACGCACTGGAAGCGGCGCTCGTCAAACTCGCGGCGCTCCGGAAGGCCGCCGAACTCGCCGCGGCGAACCGGCTCGACCTCGCCGCGCTGAATCGACTGGCCCGCGAACAGGCCCGGCTCGCCGAAGATGCGAAGCGGAAGAAGGAGACGGCCGAACTGGTCGCCGAGCAGAAGTTGCTCAGGGAGGATTTGGAAAAGCTCCTGCGCGAGAGCGACGCCCTCAAGAAGGGGGAGCTCGACGCGGCTGCGCAGCGGAAACAAGAACTCGCCGACGAACTCGCGAAGCTCACGCAGGCGCAGAAGGATCTCGATGCCGCGATCGCTCGCCGGCAAGCCGAGGCGAACGGGGATCGGATCGACGAACTCGCGAAGAAGCAGAAGGCGCTCGCGGATCGCGTGAAAGAGCTCGCCGAGAAGACCGACCTCGCGGCGCGGGTCGCGCAGACCGGCGCGCTCGAGCCGAAACCGGCGCGGACGGCGACCGACCTCCTCGACAAGAAGAAGCCGCTCGAAGCGCTGACGGAGCAGGAGAAGGCCGCGCGGGACCTCGATCGCCTCGCGGATGCTCTGGAGAAAGCGGCGGGCGATCGCGCCGACAGCAAGAAGGCGGCGCAGCAGCTCGCGCGCTGGCAGGAGGACCTTCAGCGCCGGGTGAACGATGGGGTGAAGCAGACGCCGCGCGGGGATTCGCCGAAGGATCGCGAGAAGTGGACCGCCGAGCAGATCGCGATCCGCGATGCGACCCGCAAGCTTGCGCTCCCCCCGTCTGCGGCACTGGAAAAAGCTCACGATCAAGCCGAGGAAGCGACGGCGCAAGCGGCGGAGCAACTGGGGCGCGATTCCGTCAAGTCCGCGGAGAGTCTGAAGAAAGCGGCCGACGCGCTCAATCAACTGGCCGAGCGGGCGCCGACCCAGCAGCAGCGAATGAAAGACGCCGCGGCCGAAGCCGAGAAGCTCCGCCGCGAATCGGACGCGCTCGCGAAAGAGGCCGAGGAGATCGCCCGCACCGCGAAGGGTGCGGACGATCCCGATGCGAAGCGCAAGCGCGACGCGGTCGCGGAGAAGCAGCGAGGACTCGCGAAGAAGGTCGAAGCGCTCGATGCACCCGGCGCGGAGCGCCGCCGCGAGATGGTGGCGGAGGCCGCGCGGGGCAGCGCCGGCGAGACGGCGAAGGGCCCGTCGAAGGAGAGCGCCGCGGCGCAGGCCGATGCGAAGCGTCAGCTCGAGCGATTGCAGCAGGCGCTCGAAGGGCAGACCCCGGCCGACGACAAGGCCGCTGAGTTGGCCCGGCTTCAAAAGGAGCTCACCGAGAACCTCTCGAAACTCGAGAAGACGACGCCAGAGGATCTCGAACGCCTCCAGCGCGCGCAGAATGAAATCGCGAAGCGACTTGGGCAACTCCAAGCCCCCGAAGAGCAGAAGGCCCTCGGAGATGCCCGCGAAGCGGCGCAGGCGGCCGAGGCGGCGCTGAAGAAACCCGACCCCGACCTCGACGAGTTGAAGAAGAAGAGCCGGCAAGCCCAATTTTCTTCTCAGCAACTCGCGGAGAAACTGAACGGCGGGAAACCCCCGGAAGCGTCCAAGCCGATGCCCGAAGATCCGGCGGGCGACTTGCCGAGCAATCGGGCCGCGAAGGAGGCGCGCGACCTCGCGGCCGAGCAGCGCGACCTGCGCGAGCAGCTCGCCCGCGTCGCCGAAAAGGGATCGAAGCCGCCGCAGCCGGGCAAGAGTGATCCGTTGAAGGAACTCGCCGAGAAGCAGAAGGAACTCGCGGAGCAAGTCGAGCAGCTTGCCCGCGATGCGAAAGCCGCTGACAAAGCCGCCGCCGCTGCAGCGGCCGAGGAAGCGGCGCGTAAGGCCCACGCCGCCGGCCGCAAGTTGGACACCGGCGATACGGAAGGTGCCCGCAAGGAAGCCGAAGAGGCCGCCAAGAAACTGGGCGAAGCCGGGGCCATGTCTGGCAAACCGGAACTCGCCGAGAAGGCCGAAGAACTTCGGAAGCAGCAGGAGGGACTGGCTCGCGATGCTGCGAAGACTGCGGTCGACGGCGAAAGCTCGGCAGCGCGACAGCGCGGCAAGCAGGGGGAACTCGCGAAGGAATCCCGCGACTTGGCCGGGAAGTTGGAGCGCGAAGGGCCGACCGAGAAACCGCTTCGGGACGCCGCCGATTCGCTCAAGAAAGCGGGTTCGGCGATGGAGCAAGCGAGCCGCAGCGCGGCCAACAATAAGCCGGGCGATGCGGCGAACTCCCGCAAGCAGGCCGCCGACGCACTCGCCCAATCGCAGAAAGCGATGGAGGGAGCGGGCGGCAAGCCGGCGCCCGGAAAAGAGGGGGACGCCGCCCGCGGTGCCGCCGTAGCCGGTAAGGAGGCCAGGGATCTGATGAAGCAGGCCGAGAAGGATTTAGGCAAGCCGGACAGCGCCGGTGCCTCCATGCAGAAGGCCGCCGACAAACTGAAGGAGGCCGCGGGGAAACTCGGTGACCCCGGCACCGGGGCCGATGGCTCCGGCGGACGGATCTCGGGGCCGAAGGCGGGTGCGCCGAACAAGCCGACCGATCCCTCGGTGATTCCGAGTGTCGTCGCGGACAACATCGGCAAGCCGTGGGGCGACCTCCCCGGCGATGTGAAGTCGAAGATCACCCAGGAGCTGAAGGCGAAGTACGGCGACGACTACGCCCGGCTCATCAAGCTCTACTTCGAACAGCTCGCCGAGCGGAAGTGACGCGGAGGTTTCCATGCGCCGCTCGCTCCTCGCACTCCCCGCCGTCGGTTCGCTGATGCTCCTCGCACCGGCGCAGCCGCCCGCCGCGCCGCCGGACGAACCGCGACTCATCGCGGCGCCGCGCGAGCGCGAACCGATGGACGAGGCCATCGACGGCGGACTCCTGTACCTCAGTCGGACGCAGAATGCCGACGGGAGCTGGGCCGCCAGCGGGGCCGCCGACTGGGTCCGTCCCGGGATGAATCTCCCGGCTCCGCGCGCCGGCACCGGCGACATGGCGATCACCGCCCTCGCCGTCATGGCCTTCCTCTCGGCGGGCCACGTTCCCGGCGAAGGCCCATATGGCGACGCCGTCGCGGGGGGCATCCGCTATGTGCTCGACAACCAGCAGACCAACGGCGTCCTCGCCTCGCGGAACAACGGCGCGGCCGAGATGTACTACCACGGCATCTGCACGCTCATGCTTGCCGAGGTCGTCGGGATGACCGACGCCAAGCGGGCCGAGGATCTGCGCAAGCGGCTCGAAGCGGCCGTCGCCGTGATCCTCGCCGCGCAGCGCAAGGGCACCGGCTTCAACCAGGATCGCGATCGCGGCGGCTGGCGCTACATCGTAACAGGCTTCGACGCCGACCTGAGCGTGACGGGTTGGCAGGTGCTCGCCCTCCGCGCCGCGAAGAACGTCGGTTGCGATGTGCCGCAAGTGAGGATTCAAGCGGCCGTCGACTATGTCAAACGCTGCCACGAGGCCCGCACTGGCGGCTTCACCTACACGACCTTCGGCAACGTCACGGTCCCCTGCACCGGCGTCGGCATCCTCTGCCTCGAACTCAGCGGCAAGGAAGCGCACCAGTCGGCCGAGGCGATCAAGGCCGGGAGCTACGTTTTGAAGACGCCGCTCAATCCGGCGCAGCAGCACTTCTTCTACGGCGTTTACTACACGTCGCAGGCGATGTTCCAGCTCGGGGAGAACTACTGGAAGTCGTACCGCGACGATCTGCACAAGCTGCTGCTGCGGACGAATTCGCCGAACGCGAACGGATCGTGGACGGGCCGGGGCTTCGACGACGATCGGTTCGGCCCGGGCTACTGCACCGCCATGGCGGTCCTCGCGCTCACGGTCGAGTACCGCTACCTGCCGATCTACCAGCGCTTCGAAGAGCCGCTCGAACGGGACGGGAAGGATTGAGAGAGGAAAGTGGTTGGTAGCTGGTTAATAGTGGACAGAGAAGAATCGCCGACATCTTACCGTTGCATTTTCGCATAACTGACCACCGACAACCCATCACCGACCACTGATGTCCGTGCTCTTCGGTCGGTCGTAATCTTTGTTCTTTCCCTTTTCGGCGCCGCCGCAACCGGCGAGTGCGCAAAACAGGCAAACGAAAAGACCGGCGGTGAGTATGCGGATCACGGAGAATATTCCAAAGTGGTGAAATGGAGCGAGCCGGCTCGGAAATTCCGAACCGGCTCGTCGCAAACCGAATGGGGCCGTTTACTTGGCCTTCGTTTCTTGGGTCGTGGTGATCTTCGTCGAGGTGGCGCTGCTGCCACCGCAACCGACGGCGACGACGGAGAAAGCGAGGACGGCGGCGAGAACGAGGAACTTCTTCATCAAAAGACTCCCAAAGCGGGGTTAAACGGCGGACGCGCAGACCATAAACTGGATTCCGGGGCACCCCGGGACGCGTCCTACGAAGATTGATACGGATTCCCCGATTCTATTCCCGCGAATTTGCAAATTCTTCCGAAACTATTTCCGCACCCACGATTTCCTTCACATTTCCGCACTTTCACTTCCTTCGGGGAATATTCTGCTCCCTACGGGTTCTCAGAAGTAAGGAGTTTCTCGGCATGAGTGCGCCCCTGCTCGGCGTGCGTGAACTGATCGACTCGCATTACGAGGCCCTCTATCGCTACGCCTACCGACTGGCGGGGAATTCGGCCGATGCCGAGGATCTGACGCAAGATACGTTCGGGAAGGCGATCACCCGATTGGGCCAATTGCGGGAGCCGGATCGCGCCAAACCGTGGCTCTTCCGGATCTTGCGGAATCTTTACCTCCACCGCGTCCGCGATGACCGGCGGAAGAAGCTGATCCCGCTCGATTCCCTCGGCGACCTCGCCGATACGGCTCCCGAACCGCAACCGGAGATCGACTCGGCGACTCTGCAGGAAGCGCTTGACGGACTCGACGAAACCTTCCGGACGCCGCTGATCCTGTTCTACTTTGAAGATTTCAGCTACCGCGATATCGCCGAGCAGATGGATTTGCCGATCGGCACGGTGATGTCCCGCTTGGCGCGGGGCAAGGGTTATCTCAAAACCAAACTCTTTCCCGGGGCGACCCCCCCGGCGAGCGACCGGAGGGCCGATTCATGAACTGCAATCTCGCCCGCATGCTCCTGGCCTTTCCGAAGGCCGACCTCGCGGCCGACGACCGCGCCGGCCTCGAAGACCACATCGCCGGGTGCCCGCACTGCGCCCTCGCTGCCGCTTCGGAAGCCGCGCTGCACCGGGCCTTCGCGACCGCCATGCAATCGGTTCCGGTTCCGGCCGACCTCCACGCCAAGCTGCTCCGCGACGGCTTCGCCGTGCGCGGGGCCCGCCACCGGCGGGTGCTCTACCGGTATTCGGCGCTCGCGGCCGCTGTGCTGCTGGCTCTCGGCGTCGGCTTCGGCGGGTATTTGCACAATCGCCCCGAGATCGACACCAGCGCCGAACTCGTCCATTTTGAGCAGGATTGGGAAGGCCGCTCCGTCCCCGTCCGCGAGTGGCTCGTGAAGCAGGATCTGCCCGAATCGCTGCCGCTCGACTTCGACTACCGAAACTATGTCGCGCACGGATGGGGTGAACTCGCGGATCGCAAAGTGCCGATGGTCGTCTTCCACGGCCAATTCACGAACGCTTTCGGGGTCGTCGAAACGCATATGGCCCGCGTTTACATCGCCGACTCTGTGACATTCAAAAACATCCACAAGCTGGGCGATGCCGAGTCGAGTCTGGCGCGCGTGACGGTGAAGTACGATCCGACCCGGCCCAAGCTCGCGTACATCATCGTCTACACCAGCGAAACGCTCGACCCTTTCCTGAAGCGCTTCGCCGGCCCCCGCGGGTGACACTGCACTCGCCTACAATACGAGTGGCTCCGGAATGCCGGGGCCACTTTCCATTTCCGGAGATCCGCGATGAAGATCGAATTGAAATACTGCACGGCCTGAAACTACATCGGCAAAGCCCTCAGTTTGAGGGACACCCTGCGGGAAGCGCTCGGCGACCGGATCGAAGCCTTCGAGTTGAACCCCTCGCGCGGCGGCTGCTTCGAGCTGACGGTCGATGGGGAATTGATCCACTCGAAGTTGAAAACCGGTCTCTTCCCGGATGACGAAGCAGTGGCCGAGACGCTCTCGGCGAAACGGTCATCATGCAATCCCGAGGCATTTCCATGAATTGGCAAGTTCGCCCCGAACGCCTGACCGACTTCGCCTCCTGCGCCGGCTGCGCGGGGAAACTGCCGGCCGGGGGTATCTCGCAGATTCTCAGTTTTCTGCCGATCCAGCGCGATCCGGATTTGATCGTCGGAACCGAGACGCACGACGATGCCGGGGTCTATCGGATCGCCCCCGATCTCGCGCTCGTCCAGACGGTCGATTTCTTCGCCCCCCTCGTGGACGATCCGTTCCTCTACGGGCAGATCGCCGCGGCCAATGCGCTCTCCGATGTCTACGCGATGGGCGGCACGCCGCGCACGGCGATGAACATCGTCAGTTTCCCGGACGACAAGCTGAGTATGGATTGGCTCGGAGCGATTCTCGCCGGCGGTGCGGATCGCTGCATCCTCGCGAATTGCACCATCGTCGGCGGGCATACGATCCGCTCGAACGAGATCAAATACGGCCTCTCCGTGACCGGCACGGTCCATCCCGATCGCGTCCTGACGAATGCGAATGCGAAGCCGGGCGACGTACTGGTGCTCACGAAGCCGCTCGGCACGGGCTTCATCGCGACGGCGGCGAAGAAGAATGCCTGCCCGCCGGAGGTGCTGGCCCGCGCGGCGGCGAGCATGATCCATCTCAACGCCGGGGCGCGCGATGCGATGCTCGAATGCGGAGCCGGCGCCGCGACCGATGTCACCGGCTTCGGCCTCGCGGGGCACGCCTTCGAAATGGCCGAGGGGAGCGGCACGACGATCGTGCTGAACCTCGCGGTGCTCCCTCTTTTTGAAGGGATCGAGGCCGTCGATATCCCGACTTATACGACGCGCGCGAGCCGGAGCAACCGCGAGTACACCGCGGCCGATCTGCATCTCGACGGGACGCCGGACGCCTACCGATTGCAATTCCTCTTCGATCCGCAGACCTCCGGCGGACTGCTCATCGCAATCGCGGCCGAGCGGGCCGACGCACTGGTGGAAGCGCTGAAGTCGAACGGGACACTCGCTGCGGCAATTGTCGGCGAAGTGATCCCGCGGCGCGACAAAGCGATCTGGGTGAAATGATCCGGTGCGCCCCAATCGGCGCACCGAGGATCGAATTCCGTGAGCGAGGTGGGACTCGAACCCACATATCCTTTCGGATGGGGGATTTTAAGTCCCCGGCGTCTGCCAATTCCGCCACTCGCCCGGTCGGACACTACTTCGAGAAGCCGCTGAGCAAGTTGACGAGGGAGATGACCTTGTCGCCGCCCATCTTCTGCACCAACTGGTAGACGGCTTCCAGCTCGCTGATGTTCACGGTGCCCGACGAAGAAGCGACTTTGGCGACCGTCGCCTTGGCCGGCCCGCGGCCGCGCTTCTTGTTCTTGCGGCCGAGGCCGAGCTTCTTTTTGATCTGCGACTTGTACGACGAAATGATGTTGATCGGCAGTTCGGTCCCGAACGTCTTCGAAATGTGCGCCTGCAGTTCGCCGGGACCGACATCGCCGATCGCTTCGAATGCGGCCTGGACGATCTGCCGCTTGTTCATGCCGCCGTCTTCCGATTTCGCCTTCGCCATTGCACCGCTCCGTGGGGTTCGTCGATCCGTCCGGAATGGGACGGTTGGAGAACAGATTAGAAGGCCCGGCGCAACTGTCCGCGCGAAAATGTATATTTTATTGAAATGGCAATCCGGACGGATCCCCCGATCTCGCGGATCGCAGCGCATCACGCGTCGAGCGGGGGCAATTGGCCCACGGTATTGAAACCGAAGATTTCCAAGAAGTGCTTGGAGGTGCCGTAGAGCTGCGGCCGGCCGAGGGAATCTTGGCGGCCCGCCGTGCGGACGAGGCCCCGGGCCATCAGCGATTTGAGAATCTCCCCGCAATCGACGCCGCGGATGCCATCGAGATCGGCCCGCGTCATCGGCTGCTTGTAGGCCAGCACCGTGAGCGTTTCCATCGCGGCGGGCGTCAATCGGTCGCCGTGGCCCGCGGGGCGCAACCGCCCGAGCCAGGGCGAATAGGCCGCGCCGGTCAGCAATCGGTAGCCGCCGGCGATTTCCTCAATGCCGAAGGCCGATCCGGACGATTTCAAATGTTCCCGAAATTGCGCGAGCAGAGCGCGCGTTTCTGTGGCATCCTTCGAATCCACCACCTCGGTGAGACGGCGGATCGCCAGCGGTTCCCCGGCCGAAAAGAGCGCCGCTTCCAACCGGGCCAACTCGGCGGATCGCACGAGCGGATCGTCGGGCGACTTCTGACCCGTGGAACTTCCGATGAGAAATCGGCGGCGGGTCGAATCCCGAGGTCGCTCATCCGATCGACGGCGGAATTGTGGGCCGCGACACGGCGAAGCGATGGTGGAGCCGGACGGGAAGCGCATCTCGGAACCTCCGCGAAATCGGGTCGGTTTGTTGCGGAATCCCCCCGCTGGCGCGGGTATACTAGTCGGAGGGTCCCTTTGATACGGCAAACTCGAACCACGCATCGGTTTTCCGCCTCACACATGCAGAGGCTGGCCGATACTCGCTAGTGGACGTACCATTCACCGTTCGCGGTTTTTTCCGACCGCAGGACGACTCGGCGATCCGCGGCCGACTTCAAAAAGCAACGCTCCTCCTCGCACGAACGAACATTGCACCGCGTCCGCCCGGCGGATGCGCTCGAACCAAGAACGGTGATCTCGAGATGAGTGAGCAGTCGAAATCGAAGATCGAAGAACCGCTGCCGGTGGAGGGCGAACCGGCCGTCGAGGAGACCTCGACGGCGGTCGACGACTCGCTGGGCCTGTACCTCCGTCAGATGGGGAGCATCCGGCTGCTGAACAAGGACGACGAACGCACCCTCGCCGAGAAGCTCGAGCGCCGCCGGACGCGCTTCCGCGATGCGGCGCTCACCTGCCCGTTCATCCTTATGGAAGCCTTCGGCACCTTCGAGCGCGTCAAAGCCGGCAAGGCCGCGATCGATCCGACCATCGACGTCTACTCCTGCGAAGCGCTGAAGCTGAGCCGCGAACTGATCATGGGGCGGTTCGCCGTCCACCTGCCGAAGATCAAAAAGCTCCTCGGCCAAGACGCCGTGCACTTCGCGGAAGGCCTCGGAATTTTGAATCGGAAGAAAGCGAGCGAGTGGCGCTGCAAGCGGATGCGCCGGCTGCTCGGCGCCCGCGAACTGATGGAGGAACTGTCGCCGCGCACCGAGCAGCTCGAGCGCTGGGTCGATAAGCTCCGCGACATCGCCGACGAGATGGATCGCCTCGTGGCCGACGTCGAAGAAAATCCGATGCGGCAAGACGAACTCACCGACGCGCAGAACAAGTACCACCTGACGCACACCGAACTCGCCGCGGCCGTCCGCTTGCTCCGCCGCCGCCGGGCGCAGTATCAGAAGGTGCGCCGGGCGCTCGCCGAAGCGAACCTCCGCCTCGTGGTCAGCATCGCGAAGAACTACCGCAACCGCGGCTTGCCCTTCGTCGATTTGATCCAAGAGGGCAATCGCGGCCTGATGCGGGCCGTGGACAAGTACGAGCACCGCCTCGGCTACAAGTTCGGCACCTATGCGACGTGGTGGATCCGCCAGGGCGTCCAGCGGGCGCTCGCCGATCACGCCCGCACCGTGCGCGTGCCCTGCCATCAGATCGGCATGCTCGCGAAGTACGAACGGATCAAAGCCGAGTTGACGGCGAATCTCGGCCGCGATGCGAGCCAAGAGGAGATCGCCAAGGAACTCGACGTCTCCGTCGAAGAGATCCAGCAGCTCCGCTCCGTCGGCCGGCAGCCGATCAGCCTGCACGAACCGATCGGCGGCGACGGCGAACGGGCCCTGGAAGATTTCCTCAGCGACACGAGCATCCAGACCCCCGGTCAGAATGCCGATTCGAAGCTGCTCAAGGAGCGGATCAGCGAAGTGCTGAAGTCGCTGGCGCTCCGCGAACGCGAAGTGATCGAACTGCGCTATGGGTTGAAGGACGGCACCCCGCGGACGCTCGACGAAGTGGCGAAGCAGTACGGGATTACCCGCGAGCGCATCCGCCAGATCGAAGCCCGCGGCATTCACAAGCTGAAGCAGCCGATCCGCAAGGAGCGGCTCGAAGAGTTCGCCGACAGCGAAACGATTTGAAGTGGATGGCGCAAAACAGAGCCGCGAGCGTGAACTGCGTTTGATTACAAAACGCAGCTCACGCTTGCGGCTCTGTCTCCGCAATCCAACTCAAAAGTCCGGGACGAACGACGGACGGGAATACCGCGTCAAGAATATCCCCCGCACCGCTGCACCTTCGCAGGAATGCACGATCCGCTGCACTCCATCGGGATTGCGCAATCCGAAGGTGAGCGCCGCATCGTCGGCACCCGGATGGTTGGGATCGTAGATGTGCAGCTTCACTTCGCCCGTAGTTTCCTCCAAATCATAGCCGTAGGCCAAGACCTGATGATTGCGCGGCAGATCGCGCAATCGGTATCCACTGGCATGCACCAATCCGAGCGGGGCGAATCGACCCGCATCGAGGGCCGCGCGGATCCGCGGCCAATCGCGCGTGATCGTCAGTCGGATCAACGGTGAGTCGGGCCGACGCTGCCAATCGTAATATTTCAGCACGCCGAAGGGGAGATCCCAACTCGCGAGCAATCTCCGGACGAAGTATTCGAACAGCGGCGGTTCGGGCGAATTCGGGATCGCCGCACTGTGCCGATGGAGATCGATCGCCGCGAAGACCATGCCGCCGCAGAGTCCGGCTGCGGCATCGCCGATGGCGATGCGGCCGAATGGCGTCGGCACCACGTACGCGGGAGTGCCGGCGGGGAACGAATTGTAAAATGGGAACCCGTGCCGGCTCGGCGTGAAGTTCGGAATGCGCACGGAGATCATCGGAAGGCTTCGTATTCTTTGCCGAGCAGTCCAGCCGCGATCTTCAGCTTCAAGATCTCGTCGGTACCTTCGTAGATCCGGCAAACGCGCACGTCCATCAGGTGCCGGCCGGGACGGTAGAGGGTGGACCAGCCGCGGCCGCCGAAGATCTGCACGGCCCGATCCGCCGCATCCCACGCCGCATTCGTGATGAAGAGCTTCGCCTTTGCCGCAAGCATGTCGGCCTCCGTCGCGAGTTCGCGGTCGGTCGGATTCTGCGCGCTCGCCTCCTTCGCCCGCGCTGCCGTTTGCAGCAGGGCATCGCTCGCAACGCGGCCCAGTTCGATGTGGGCGATGTGATCTTGAATCAACTGGTGCTTCGCGATCGGCTTGCCGTGCTGCTCGCGGTTTTTGGCGTACTCCAAGGATTCGATGAGGCAATCTTCGATGACACCCAAACAGCCGGCGGCGACACTCAGCCGCCCGCTGACGAGCGTGCCCATCGCAATGCGGAACCCGGCCCCTTCTTCGCCCAGCAGATTCTCGTGCGGAATCTCGACATCGTTCATCTCGAACATGGCGGTGTTGGAAGTGGGCATGCCCATCTTCGCCGTGAGGGTCTCGGGTACAAACCCCTTCATCTTCGATTCGACGACGAACGCGCTGATGCGGCGATCCGGGCCTTCGGGCACGCCGGCGGGATAACCGAAGACGATGATGGCATCGGCGATGCCGCCGTTGGAAATGAGGTACTTCACGCCGTTGAGCTTGTAGCCGGTGGCGGTGCGCTCATAGGTCGTCGTCATCTCGCGCGGGTTGCTCCCCGCATCCGGTTCGGTCAGCCCGAACGCGAGTACCACTTCCCCGGTAGCCGCCCGCGGCAAGTATTTTTGCTTCAGCGCTTCGCTGCCCCACGACTGGATCGGGTAGGCTCCGATGCTGAGATGCCCGGAGAAGAACGTCCGCACGCCGGTGCCCTCCCGGCCGATGCGCACGAGGGCATTCAGATACGAGACGGCATCGGCCCCGCGTCCGCCGTACTGGGGATCGACGTTGATGCCGAGCAGGTTGAACTGATTCGCCAGCGGCAGCACCTGCTCGTTGAAGCCGTGTTCGACGTAGCGGAGTTCTTCGACGGGGCGGACCGCCTGGCAAAACGCTTCGACATCGGCGATGAGCTTTCTCGGATCGAACTGCGACATGGCGTTTCCTCCGCCGGAGAGTGGGCACCCGAATTGTACGCCCCGGAGCGCGCGGACGGTTCCGGGCATTGGAAATGCCTGTGGCCAAGTCCCGAGTGCGGAAATATTGGTCTGCACGACAGCCCATCCCGCCTCCGCGCTTCAAACACTACACTGATCCCCATGATCTCGATCTCCGTCAAGAATCAGCAGGAACTCGTCGAACTCGACTTCACCTCCCTCAAGCTCGCGGCCAAGACCGTGCTCGAGGGCGAGGGGGTGCCGTCGGCGAAGGTGACCTTCGCCTTCTTCGACGACGCCACCATCCACGCGATGAACCTCCGGCATCTCGGCCACGACGAACCGACCGACGTACTCACCTTCCCGTACAGCATCCGTGGGGCGCCGAAGCTCGAAGGGGATGTGGCCATCGGCGCAGGCGTTGGCAAAGCGGCGGCCGAGGAGCGCGGGCACTCGGTGAACCACGAACTCTGCCTCTACGTCATCCACGCCTGCCTGCACCTCTGCGGCTACAAGGACAAAGACGACCGCGACAGCGCCGAGATGCGCGCGAAGGAACGCCACTACCTCAAGAAGCTCGATCTGCCCGACATCGCCGGAGAGTGACCATCCGTCAAATCATGCCCCAGGATGTGCAGGCGAAACTCGCGGCCGGTTCGCCCGTGGTTCTGCTCGACGTGCGCCAGCCGGACGAACATGCGTTCTGCCATCTGCCGCGGAGCGTGCTCATTCCGCTCGGGGAATTGCCGCAGCGCTACGAAGAGCTGGAGATCCCGGACGGGGCGCTCGTGGTGGTCTATTGTCACCACGGTGTCCGTAGCCTGCGCGGGACTGCGTTTTTGATGCAAGTCGGCATCCACAACGTCGCGTCGATGGCCGGGGGAATCGAAGCGTGGAGTTTGACGGTCGATGCGGGGGTGCCGCGGTACTGACGAAATCCGCACTGGCATCTCATCACTCCATCGCCCACAATACCTGCTCGAGTCCCTCTCCAGGAGTTCCCATGCGTCGGTCGTTCCTCGTTCTCCCGCTGCTCGCACTCTTCGCGGCCCCGAGCATCGCTCAGAAGCCGCCCAATCCCAAGGATGTCGAAAAGGTCGAGAAGGCCCTCCCGACGGAGGCCCCGGCCAAGCCGAAGGCGAAGCGCAACATCCTGATTTTCAGCCGGACGGTCGGGTTCCGCCACAGTTCGATCGAACTCGGCACACGGGCGATCACACTCATGGGCGACAAAACGGGCGCCTACACGGCGTTCGCCACCGAAGACGAATCGTACTTCGAGCCGGAAAAGCTCGCGAAGTTCGACGCCGTGTTCATGCTCAACACCACGGGCAACTGCTTCCGGCCGAAAACCGGCTCCAAAGAAGAGCAGGACAAGCGCGAAGAGTTGCTGAAGGCGTCGCTCGCCGAGTTCGTGAAGAGCGGCAAGGGCCTCATCGGCGTCCACAGCGCCACCGACACTTACGGCAACTGGAAGGACTACAACCAGATGATGGGCGGGGCGTTCGACGGCCACCCGTGGAATGAAAAGGTGCCCGTGAAGATCGCCGACGCCAAGAACCCGGTGAACGCCGCGTTCGATGGCAAAGACTTCTCCATCGCCGACGAGATTTACCAGTTCAGGCCCGATACGGCCCTGCCGACCGACCGGAAGTTTCTGCTGGTCATGGACTACAAGACCATGCCCGAGAAAAAGGACGCCAAGCGCAAAGACGGCCTTTACCCGATCAGTTGGATCGCAGCGTACGGCAAGGGCCGGACCTTCTACTGCTCGCTCGGTCACCGGGAGGAGATTTTCTGGAACCCGACGATCCTGAAGCATTATCTGGCGGGAATCCAGTACGCGGTCGGCGATCTGGAAGCCGATGCGACGCCGACAGAGAAGAAGTGAAGTCGCTTGGCCATTTGGGATTGCGGATTTCGGATTGCCAATGCGAAATCCGCAATCCCAAATCCCAAATCGAATCACCTCGCAAACTCGTCCTTCAAGAACTGCTGGCTCTCATCCCACAGGTCGGCCGCCTTCTCGAAATCGACCTCGGCCGCCTTCACCTGATGCCGGCTCTTCAACGCCGGATGCTGGGCCGGCACATTCGGAGGGCCGAGCGGGAACTGATAGCCGCCGCCCGTTGCCAACTTCATTTCGGTCGTCGGCTGAAGCAGATACTCGACAAGCTTCTTCGCCCCGTCTTTGTTCGGCGCCCCCTTCAGGATGGCGAGGGTGTTTGGGATGAACACCGTGCCCAAGCGCGGATGGCCGGCGTGCCCGCTTGCATCGGGATAGATAATGGTCACCGGCTTCCCGGCGATCACTTCCAGCACGGCATCGTCGGTATCGGTGATGCCGAAGGCGTAGGTACCATCGGCGACGCCTCGGGCCACTTGCTTATTCCCCGGTACGATCTGAACTCCGTTCGCTTTCAAGTCGCGGTAGAAGCGCTTCGCCGCATCGGTTCCCATCACATCGAAAAGGCACGCGGCTTGGGTCGCGGTCGTGCCGAAGAGCGGCTTCGCCATCGCCACACGGCCTTTCCACTTCGGCGCGGGCATGTCGAACAGGCTAGTCGGTCGCTCCGTTCCGGGCACGAGGTTCGTGTTCACGATCAGCACGCGGGCGCGCTCGGCGAACGCTTGCCAAGATCCATCCTTTGCACGCGACCACGCCGGGAAGCCATCGCGTGCGGCGAAGTTGTTCGTCTCGTAAATGCCCTTCCGCGCGAGCCGGATGGTGCCGAGGGGTTCGTTGTTCCAGTGGACATCGCAGCGCGGCAGCGCGGCCTCGGCTTCCAACTCGGCCGCGAGGCTCACCGACTTGTTGGCTTCGGTGTCGTACTTCGGAGCGATCTTCAGTTTTTGCTCGCGCTCGAAGTCGGCGAAGATCCCGGTCGCAAATTCCTCGTCTTGGGCAGAGTAGACGACCACGCGGTCGGACGACTTCGTGCAGCCGAGGGCGAAGCTGAACGTGAGAAGGCAAAGCAGGCGATTCATCGTGGATTCTCCGAAGCGAGTGCTCGGACGTTTTTACCGGCTCTCGGACGGAACGGGGTTGCAATTCTTACAATCCACCCGGCCCGCGGGAAGTCACAAATGCAAACATCCACGTTTTGCAGCCGTTTTCGCATCACCGCCGCGAATTCTCCGATTGGCACGGTCGCTGCTTTACCTTCTGTCATCTCAGCAATGAGATGGATTTCGGAAGCGACGGACGACTTCATTCCCCCGAAGCCGTCCACCCCCACGCGGCCGAGAATCGTCGGTATCGGTCGGGCGATCCTCCCCCGGATCGCGCGCCCCGGACTGTTTCTCCC
>JAYVTJ010000049.1:0-2867 GCA_043774415.1 Fimbriiglobus sp.
GAAGACTCGACCGCGACCTACAATTCGGATGCGATCATTCTAGCTCACGGCCTCGCCGGATGTCGGCCGCAGTTCCAGCGGGGTGCTCCGATTCGGATCGGCGACGCGGATCGACAGCTTCCCTTCGAGGACCTGCCGGAGCTTCGGGAGAATCGCCTCGCTGCGCCAGCCGCGTCCGAAGGGGGACGTCGCGGGAATTTCGTTCCCGGGTGCGTACGAGCGGATCAAATCCTTGAGGTGGTACTGCGAGCAGACCAGCGACGGCGCGAGTTCCAATTTCTCGCAGAGATCGCCGAGCACGACCGAGAGCAGCGAGGTGAGCGTCGCCATTTGCGGCGGTTCCGCGGCCTGCGTTTGAACCTCCGGGCAATCGGCAATCGGCCGGCCGCGCCCGCGGCGGATCGCCTCCAGAATGTTCGCGAGTTCGTTGCGCGGGATGCCGCGCAACTGCTGGAAGTCCTCGGGCGACCGGGCACCCGCCCGCGCCGCTTCGAGCAGCACATCGTCGCGCATCACGGACCGCACGGGTCGGTTCTGCCGCTCGGCGGTGCGATCGCGCCAGCCGAACATCTCCTTCAAAATCGAGAGTTCCCGCCGGCCGAGCGAGCCGATCCCCTTGAGCTTGCGCCAGCGTTCGATGGCGGGATCGTCCCCCATCGCCCAGTGGAGGAACGTCGCGAATTCCTCTTCGGCCCACGCCAGACGTTCGAGCTTCTTCAGCTTCTTGCCGATCCGTTCGTAAGCGGGAATCAGGTAGCGCACGTCGTCGTAAGCGTAGCGCAACTGCGAGGCCGTGAGCGGCCGGCGGCGCCAGTCGGTGAGCGTGTCCGATTTGTCCAAGCGGACGCCGAGGGTCTCCTGGACGAGTCCGGCGTAGCTGATGGGATAAATCGAACCGATCAGCCCGAGGGCGATCTGCGCGTCGAACGGCTTCGCGGGCGGCTTCCCCGAGAAGAATTGGCACATCCGCACTTCTTCGCGACCGGCGTGCATGATGACCGTGCGCGCCGGGTCGTGCATCAGCTTCCAGAATTCGACGACCGGCCCGCACGAGTAGGGGTCGATGACGAAGAGCCGCTCGGCCGTCGAAATCTGCACGAGGCAGAGTTCGGGGCGGAACGTCTCTTCGCCGACGAACTCGGTGTCGAAGCCGAGGAGATCGACGGTGCGCAGGTGGGCGACGCACTCGGCGAGGGCGGGGGCATCGGCGACGTACGTTTCGGGGAGCGCCGGAGCGCGGAAGGTGCGGCGGGGCATTTCGGGAATCGGCATCCGTGGAGGGAAGAAGCGCGGGCGGACTCCGCTAGAATACGAGAACGCTTTCGCCCCGCCCGTGGAACCCCCGTGAACGCGACCGAAGCCCCGCATCTCGACGGACTGCTGAACCGCAAAGTCGTCATCGACTTCCGCGCCGAGTACGTCTGCCTCGGCACCCTCAAGAGCATCGGCGAGCACTTCCTCGTCCTCCGCAACGCCGACTTGCACGACCTGCGCGATACCGATACGAGCCGCGAAAACTACATCGCGGCCTGCGTCATCACCGGCATCAAGCGCAACCGGAAGAAGCTCCTCGTGAACCGCAGCGAGATCGTGGCCATCGCCGACTTCGAAGACATCGTGGAGCAATGACCGTGCCCGACGCCTTGCCCGAACTCTGCGCGACCCTCGCGACCCAAGCCCAGCGCGCCGGCTGGGTGCTCGCCACCGTACCGACTGCGCAGAAGAACGCCTGGCTGAGCGCATCCGCAAATGCGCTCCTCGAACGGATCGAAGACATCCGCGCGGCGAACCGGCGCGACCTCGATGCCGCGGCCGGCACCGACATGAGTGCGGCGAATATCGACCGGCTGACGCTGACCCCGAAGCGGATCGAGGCCGCCGCCGATGGATTGCGCCAAGTCGTGGCACTCGCCGATCCCATCGGCGAAATCCGCGAAGAGCGCGTCCGGCCGAACGGTCTGCGCGTTCAAAAAATCGGCGTGCCCATCGGCGTCATTTTCTTCCTCTACGAATCGCGGCCGAACGTCACCGTCGATGCGGCGGCACTCTGCGTGAAAAGCGGCAACGCCGTGATCCTGCGCGGCGGCAAGGAAGCGACCCACTCGAACCGCTGCCTGCACGCAATCCTCCGGCGCGAGCTGGTGAGCGCCGGCTTGCCCGCCGAAGCGGTGCAACTCGTGCCGACGCTCGACCGCGCCGCCGTGGGACATCTGCTGAAGATGCACGAGCAGATCGACCTCGTCATCCCGCGCGGCGGCGAGAGCCTCATCCGTCGGGTCGCGGCCGAAGCGACGATGCCGGTGCTGAAGCATTTCCACGGGAATTGCCACGTTTACGTGGATCGCCGCGCCGACTTGGCGATGGCCGAGCGGATCATCCTCAATGGGAAAGTCCAGCGGCCGGGGGTCTGCAACGCCACCGAGAGTGTGCTGGTCCACGCCGAGGTCGCGGCGGAATTTCTGCCGAAGCTCGGCCGAGCATTCGCGGCTGCGGGTGTGGAAGTGCGCGGCTGCGAACGGACCTGCGCTCTCGTTCCGGAGGCGAATCCAGCGACCGACGCCGACTACGCCGCGGAATTTCTCGACTTGATCGTTTCGGTGAAGGTGGTTACTACACGCGAGGAGGCGCTGGAGCACATCCGGCGCTTCGGCTCGAAGCACACCGATGCCATCGTGACGGACGACCCCGAGGCCGTCCGCGAGTTCGCGGCGAAAGTCGATTCGGCGGCGGTGGTGGTGAACGCGAGCACGCGGTTCAACGACGGCTTCGAGATCGGACTGGGCGCCGAGATCGGCATCAGCACCGATAAGTTCCACGCGCGCGGGCCGTGCGGCCTGCGCGAACTCACGTCGTACAAGTACATCCTC
>JAYVTJ010000050.1:0-5093 GCA_043774415.1 Fimbriiglobus sp.
CGCCGGAGTCGGAGGCGATGGCCCACGATTCGGAGAGCAGCCGGATGAAGTCGGCGTAGTCGAGCGGTTCCAAGAGGTGGATCCGTTCGACGCCGGCGAGCACGGAGTACGCCTTCTCGCGGACGATCGGATTCGGGTGCATCGGGAAGAGCACGGCCACATCGGCGTGGCGCTCGGCGAAGCGCCGGACGACGCGCAGATTTTCTTCGAGCACCGAGCCGAAGTTCTCGCGGCGGTGGCTCGTGAACGCCAGTCGCTTGAGTCCAGCCGTGGCATCGAGCAACTTCCGGAGTGCGGGCGAACAGTCGGCGCGGCCGAGCGATTGGAGAGCATCGACGACGGGGTTGCCCGTGAGGAAAATGCAGTCGCGCGGCACACCCTCCTTCCGCAGCGTGCGGACGTGATTCCTCGTCCCCGCGAAGTGCCAGCGGGCAATGCGCGACACGAGCCGGCGGTTCATCTCTTCGGGGAAGGGCGACAGCGGATCGCCCGTGCGGAGCCCCGCTTCGACGTGGCCCACCGGGATGCGCCGCTGGAACGCGGCGAGTGCCACCGCCGCAGCCGTGGTGGTGTCCCCCTGCACGAGGACGACATCCGGCTTCAGCGCTTCGAGCAGCGGATCGATTCGTTCAAGAATGCGGGCGAACAGCAGGTTCAGCGACTGACCCGGCCGCATGACTTGCAAGTCGTGGTCGATGCGGGTGCCGAAGAGCTTGAGTAACGGCGCGAGCAGATCGGCGTGCTGCCCCGTGCTGACGTTGACGTTGCGGAAGCTTTCGGCGCGCGCTTCGAGTTCGGCCAGAACCGGCCCCAATTTGATCAGTTCGGGTCGCGTACCGAAGGCCGTGAGTACGACCTTCCGGGGCGATGGTGTCCGGACATCCGCGCTGGGCATACTTGATGCGAGATCGGGGGTGTGTTGCGGGGCGGTGTCGGGAATATCGGCAACATAGCACGCGGAACGGCGCGGCTACAGGGGCGGCGGGCAGAATAGTCCATAATTTATCACTTTCTCTGCCCACCGCAAAACTATGCCGGAGCTTCCGACGACTTCGGTCAACCGTCGCTCGGCCTTGCAGTGTCCCCTCTGCGGCGCCGCCGGCCGGGTGCGCTTCGCGGTGCACAGTATCCCGATCCTCGATTGTCCGGTGTGCGGCCACCGCTTCGCGGGATTGCTGCCGACCGAATCGCACATCGACAGCATCTACTCCGATGACTACTTCCACGGTGGCGGAGCGGGCTATCCCGATTACATCGGAGAAGGTGAACTGCTGCGCCAGCACGGTCGCCGATACGGAAAGTTGCTCGCTCGGTTCCACCCGCCGGGCCGGGTCCTCGATGTCGGCGCCGCCGCGGGATTTCTGATGGCCGGGACGGCCGACGCCGGGTGGGCATCCGAAGGGATCGAACCGAACGATGCGATGGCCGCGTTCGGCCGGCGCGAACTCGGATTGAGCATTCACACCGGCACGCTCGACAGCATTCGACCGTCCGGGCTCTTCGACGCCGTGTCATTCATCCAAGTGCTCGCGCACTTACCCGATCCGGTGGCGAACTTCCGCCGCGCCGATGCGCTCACAAAACCGGGCGGCGTCTGGCTCGTCGAAACGTGGGATTGCGAAAGTCGCACCGCGCGGATGCTCGGCAGCGCTTGGCACGAATACAGCCCGCCGAGCGTATTACACTGGTGGAGTCCGCGCGTCGTGCAGCGCACTCTCGCCGAGTTCGGCTATCGCCTGCGCGGCACCGGCAAGCCGCAGAAGTGGATCGGCCTGCGGCACGCGAAGTCGCTGCTGTTGCACAAGTACGGCGAAGGGTTCGCGGGCCGAATGCTGAAGCTCATCCCCGAGAGACTAGCGCTGCCGTACCCGTCCGAGGATCTCTTCTGGGCCGTGTACGCGAAGGGTTCTTCGTAGGTCACGCTCGGCGTGACGCGAGCGTCACACAAAGCGTGACCTGCGGGATCACCCGAACAGCGCCGTCAGCGGCTTCCCTTCCGTGAGGGCCTGTTCGCGGCCGAGGCGGTCGGCGACCATCGAGCCGGGGTCGATTCCGAGGGCGTGGTACATCGTCGCCGTCAGATCGGCGGGACTCGTCGGATTCTCGGCGGGGTAGGCCCCGATCTTGTCGCTCGCACCGTAGATGCTGCCGCCGCGGATGCCGGCACCGGCGAGCACGGCCGAGTAGCACTTGGGCCAGTGCTGCCGGCCGGCGCCCTCGACCTTCGGCGAGCGGCCGAACTCGCCGACCCACACGATCAAAGTTTCGTCGAGCAGGGCGCCGAACGCCCGGTCGGCGGGGGGCATGAGCCGATCCTTCAGCGCCGGGAAGTTGTTGCCGTGGGTATCCCAGAAGCTCTGGCCGTCGTCGGGCCAGTTCACGGTCACGAGCTTCGTCCCCGCTTCCAAAAGCCGGCGGGCGAGCAAGCAGCTCTGGCCGTGAGTGTGGCGACCGTACTAGTCGCGGACGTTCGCCGCTTCTTGTGTGAGGTCGAACGCCTTCGACACGCCCGGTGCCACGAGGAGATCGAGCGCCTTCGACCGCAGGTCGGCATGTCCGCCGGTGCGGTCGAGCTTCTTGCAGAGATCGCCCCGGCTCCGCAGTCGATCCGCGGAGAGGTCGCCCGGCGCGGTGAGGCCGGCCACGGCGAACTTCGGCGAGTTCGGATCGCCCGAGACGAGAAACGGATCGTAACCCGCGCCGAGCCAGCCGGCGTTTTGCCCCGGCGCCATTCCGCCCGGCGCGGAAGGGTGCGATACGGCCCACGGTAGCGTGACGGCCGAGGGGATCGCCCCTTGGCCCGGCGAGCGCTTCTGCACGACGGCTCCGATGCACGGCGCATCCGAACGCTTCGGACCGTCGGCATCCGAATTCACCTTCGCCGCGATTCGGCCCGTCATCAGGTGGTGCGTCGGCGAAAGGTGGGCCGGATCGGTGTGGGTCATCGACCGCACGACGGCGTACTTCTTCGCCCGCTTCGCCAGCTCGGGGAAGTGTTCGCCGATCTGCAAACCGGGCACGGTCGTGGCGATCGGCTTGAACAGCCCGCGGATGTTCTCGGGGGCGTTCGGCTTCGGATCCCAGGTATCGATGTGGCTGGGTCCGCCCCACATGAAGAGGAGGATGACCGACTTCGCCCGCGCTTTCGGGGCCGGGGACGCCGCGGTACTGAGCAGCGGCAGAAGGCTCAGGCCCAGCGGGGCGAGGCTCCCCGCGCGCAGGACTTCTCGGCGCGTCGGGCCGCTGCAGCGGGGTTTGAGCATGGGAACCGGCTCGGGCTGAAAAGGGGATCACTCGGCAGGAATGCGAATGTACCCGATGTCGGCGACCGATGCGAGCGAAAAGCCCGCACTACTTTCTCGGCGGTTCGACCCGCTTGCCGGTGTACGTGCGGTCGGGACGGATCATGGTGAAGGTCTGGCCGTCCGGCGAGACGGTGATGACGTTCCGCAATCAACAATAGCTTGCGGGTCATACAAAACAAGGCGGCAAATGCGGACACGGCTCGGGGATGACACATGGCCGAAGTCAATGCGAAGCGCGACGAGGAGCGCGAGGATCGCATCGCGATGGAGATCGTGGTCGATGCCTACGGACCCGAAGAGCGCGCGCTGAGCTGGTACTACTATTTGCAATCTCAACTCCGGTTCCCGTTCAAAGCCGCATGCTTCGCGAAGCGGGCGATCTCACCGCTGAAAGTCAAAGACAAAGTCGAGGTTGTCGGGATTCCGGTCGAGTCGGAGTGCGAGCGCGAAATCTTCGTCACCATCCTCCGTGACGGTGACGAGTTGGCCGTGCCCCTCTCGCAACTGCGACCGACGGCCGCGGCGGACGACGATACTCGACAGGCCGTGGGAGATTGGCACTACTGGGTCGCGATGGGGTACGAGTATTGAGACCGAACTCGTCACGCTCCCATTTGCCCTAGTCCCCTCCCCCCACTCGGTGTACCTTTCCGGACAGTGCCCCGCACGGGAAGGATTTCCATGCCCGCATCCGAATCTCCGCTCCGCCATCCCACGGCCCTCATCGGACCGGAAGTCGTCCTCGCGCCCGATGTCCGCGTCGGGGCGTTCGCAATCCTCGACGGCGCCATCACTCTCGGCGCGGGGTGCAATGTCGGGCCGCACGGGCACCTGCTCGGCACCATCGTCGCCGGGGCGGACAACGCCTTCCACACCGGCTGCGTCATCGGCGATACGCCGCAGCACTCGGCCTACGCCGGAGAGCCGACGCGCGTCGAGATCGGCGACGGGAACGTCTTCCGCGAGCATGTCACCGTGCACCGCGGGATGCCGGCGACGGGGACGACGACAATCGGGAACAAGAATTTCTTCATGGTTGGCAGCCACGTCGCCCACGATTGCCGCGTGGGGAGCGGCTGCTTCTTCGCGAACTGCGCGGTCATCGGCGGGCACGTCGAAGTCGCGGACGGCGCGTTCCTCTCGGGGAACACGGCGGTCCACCAATTCTGCCGCGTCGGCCGACTCGCAATGCTCAGCGGCACCTCGGCCGTGAGCCAGGATCTGCCGCCCTTCTGGATCGTGCAGGAGGTGAATGTCGTCCACGGGGTCAACGTCGTCGGCATGCGCCGGGCGGGTATCCCAAACCCGGAGATTCAAGCCGTGCGGCGGGCGTTCAAACTCATCAACCGCAGCGGGCTGACGATCTCCGCGGCCTGCGCCCAGCTCGAAGCGGAGGACGGCGCCTTCCCCGCCGTGCGCGAACTCATCGCGTTCATCCGCTCGTCGAAGCGCGGCATCGTCACCGGCCGGGCCGCCCGAGGCGCGGATGACTGAGTGGCAGCGCTGGTTCGCCATCCCCCTCTCCACGCGGTGGGCGATCTGCATCTGGACCATCATGCTCCTCGGCGTCTTCGGCCGCGTGGCGGTGGCGCGCACGACCGCGCAGTCGGTGGTGCCCGTCTACCTCATGGCCGGGGAGCGCTGGTGGAACGGCGAGCCGCTCTACGCCCCGCCGCCGCCCGGCCTCGACGTGTACCGCAACCCGCCCGGCTTCGCGGCTTTCTTCGCGCCCCTGTCGCAGCTCCCGCCCAAGCCCGTCGCGATCCTCTGGCGATTGATCAACATCGG
>JAYVTJ010000051.1:0-2270 GCA_043774415.1 Fimbriiglobus sp.
CCGCTGCCGCCGATGTTCGCCTTCACGACGATGGGGAAGCGTAATCCCTCGGCAGCTTCTGCCGCGCGACTGGCGTGGTTGATGACGCGCGACTTCGGGTAAGGGAGGCCGAGCGATTCGAGGAGCGTGAGTTGCCGGGCTTTCGAGGTCTCGGTCGTGAAGGCTTTGAGACCGTTGACCGTCGGCACGCCGAGGCGTTCGAGGTGCGCGAGATAGCCGAGCGTGTAGAACATCCCCTGGATGCCATCGCGCAAATAGGCTGAAGGACTCATCCGGTTGAACAGGACGGAGTAGGGCGACCGCCACTCGACTGGATCGTAGCTGTGCGCTCGGGGGTCGAGTCGTTCGTAAGAAATCCCACGGCGCTCGAGTTCCGCGAAGAGCGGGCGGAACCAATCGGGGTGCTCGTGGTAAATGGCGAAGGGGCCGCGCGGCGGCATGGGGTTGGCTCCGAACCGAGATTCTCTAATCGAGTGTATCAGGAATGCTCGACCGGGCACCGGCGGGCGGCGGGCCGGGAGAACGGCGTTGAGCGTCCACATCAACCAATCGGGCGACGACCGGCGGAACGATCCCGTCGGGCCGGACGAGCTGCTCGAATACTTCCACGACGGTTCCAAGCCACGCGCCGAATGGCGCGTCGGCGCCGAGTTCGAGAAGTTCGCCATCGAGCGCAGCACGGGTCGCCACCTCACCTACGGCGAGCCAGGGGGTATCCGAACCATCCTCGAAGCACTCGTCGAACGCTTCGCGTGGGAACCGCATTTCGAAGGGGAACACCTCACGACGCTGAGCCGGGGCGGTGCGATGATCTCGCTCGAACCGGGCGGGCAGGTCGAGTTCTCGACACCGCCGGTGGAGACGATCGCCGAGATCGATGCCGCACTTCAATTGCACCGGACAGAACTCCGCGCGGTGACCGATCCCGAGAGAATCGCTTGGATCGCATCGGGCGTGTCTTCCTTCCAGTCGGCCGATCAGATACCTCTCGGCGTCCGACCGCGTCACAAATTGATGGCCCAGTATCTGCCGGGCCGGTGCCCGATGGCCCCGGAGATGATGAAGGCCACCGCGAGCACGCAGGTGGCCTTTGACTACTTCGATGAAGCCGATGCGATGCGGAAGTTCCGGGTCGCGCTGAAGCTCAGCCCGTTCGTGAACGCGATCTGGGCGAACAGTCCTTACTACGCCGGGGAGCCGACCGGCTTCGCGTCGTACCGCACACTGGTCTGGCTCGGCATGGATCCGGATCGCAGCGGCCTGCTGCCGGAACTGCTCGCCGACGGCCTGAGCTTCGACCGCTGGGTGCGCTATCTGCTCGATGTGCCGATGCTGTTCGTCGTCGAAGAGGACGAATATCACCCGGCGGATGGACTCACATTCCGCGAGTTCATGGCGTCCGGTCACGACGGCTACTTCCCGACGATGGCCGACTGGGAAATCCACCTCACGACGGTCTTTCCCGAAGTGCGGCTGAAGCACTTCCTCGAAATCCGCGGGGCCGATGCCACACCGCCGGCGCTCGCCGTCGCGGTCGCCGCGCTCTGGAAAGGATTGCTCTACGACTCGGAAGGGCTGGCCGAAGCGGAGAAGTTGAGTGCGACGATTGCGCCGGGAGATTTGCCGCATCTGTTCGCCGAGATCGGACGGACCGGTTTGGCGACCGCTTTCGGCGGCACGAGCGTTCTCGAATTTGACGAGCGGGTCATCCGGATCGCGACGGCGGGACTGAACCGGCAGGGGGAAGCGGGAGCCGATCGGTTCTTGGATCCCGTCCGTGCGATCCTCCTCCGCGGCACATCAACCGGAACGGACCTTCTCTTTCGCAAACCGATGGCGCACGCCGAGCGACTCGCCGCATTCGAATATTGAACGTCGATCCATCCGCTCATTCATCAGTTTCCCATCGATGCCCGCTTATGGCAGAAGCGATCCCGCGCGGCGGTATCCGCGCCCTCGGCGTGACTGTCTCATCAGTGCTTTCTGCCAACACTTCAATCGAGGGATGATGATGAAGCCGAGTTTCTTCCGTCTGCTGTCACTGGGATGCTCCGGCATCCTGCTTGCGAGTTCCTCCGCAGTTGCCCAACCCGGCGGCGGCTTCGGCCCTCCGGGTGGCGGCCCCGGTGGGATGATGGGCCAGACCCGCGCCATCTTGAAGGACTACGACAAAGACGGCAACGGTCGTCTCGATGCCGAGGAGCGCAAGGTCGCCCTCGAAGCGCTGAAGAAAACGACCGGCGGTCGGCCCGGAGGCGGTCGGCCGGGCG
>JAYVTJ010000052.1:0-5630 GCA_043774415.1 Fimbriiglobus sp.
TGTAGTCGTCCTGCAGAGCGCGCCTATGATGAGGGTATTCCCTACCCCGACGCCTTTCCGATCCTCCATGAGCACAGCCGCAATCAATCCCAAGGGCGCCCGGAAGTATGCCGCCGGCACCGGGCCGACCGCGTGGAACCAAGCCTACCTGGGGTCGAGCGTCGGGCAGAAGATCCTCGTCGCCCTCACGGGCGCGGGCCTCGCGACGTTCCTCGTCTTCCACATGATCGGCAACCTGAAGATGTTCGGCGGGCGGGAGTCGATCAACGCCTACGCCAGTTTCCTGAAGCACGACCTCGGCGCGCTCATCTGGATCGCCCGCGGCGGATTGCTGGCCCTCTTCCTCACGCACCTGTTCCTCGCGATCCGCCTCCACTTCCGGGCCAAGGCCGCACGGCCCATCGGCTATCAGGTGCAGCGGAGGGCTCAGGCCAACCCGGCCTCCACTACGATGTTCACCACCGGCGTCACCATACTGGTTTTCACAGTCCTCCACTTGGCCCACTACACGTTCGGTCTGATCCACGGCGCGGAAGTGGATGGCCAGATCGTGAACTACATGGACCTCCGCGATTCGAAAGGCCACCACGACGTCTACGCCATGGTGATCGCGGGCTTCCGCACGCCGTGGCTCGCGGTCTTCTATCTCGTGTGTCAACTGCTGCTCTTCGTGCACCTCAGCCACGGCATTCCGAGCTGCCTGCGCACTCTGGGGCTGGTCGGCCGGCGCTTCGAACCGGCCGCGAAGGCCCTCGGGTATTCGGTAGCCGGGATCATTCTGATCGGCAACGTCGCCATCGTGCTGGCCGTCTGGACAAACTACTTGCAGCCATACCCTCGATCGTAGGGCGGGTGGAGGCTTCGGAACCCGTCGCCGCACGGGAGTGACACGGCGGGTTGCGAAGACTCCACCCGCCCTACAAAATCAGAAGATGAGAACCTTCCCATGAAGCTCGATGCCCGGATTCCCGCGGGGCCGCTCCCGCTGAAGTGGGAATCGTTCAAGAAGGATCAGAAGCTCGTCAACCCTGCGAACAAGCGGAAATTCCGCGTCCTCGTCGTCGGCACCGGTCTGGCCGGCGCCAGCGCCGCCGCGACGCTCGCCGAACTCGGCTACGAGGTGCAGGCGTTCTGCTTCCAGGACAGTCCGCGGCGGGCGCACAGCATCGCCGCACAGGGGGGCATCAACGCCGCGAAGAACTACCAGAACGACGGCGACAGCGTCCATCGCCTCTTCTACGACACCATCAAAGGCGGCGACTACCGCGCCCGTGAGGCGAACGTCCACCGGCTCGCCGAAGTGTCGGTGAGCATCATCGACCAGTGTGTCGCGCAGGGCGTGCCGTTCGCGCGCGAATATGGCGGCCTCTTGGAGAACCGCAGCTTCGGCGGCGCACAGGTGTCGCGCACCTTCTACTGCCGGGGGCAGACGGGTCAGCAGCTTCTGCTCGGTGCGTACCAAGCGCTCTGCCGGCAGATCGGCGCCGGCACCGTGAAGATGTTCCCGCGCACCGAGATGCTCGACCTCGTCGTCCACGACGGCCGGGCGCGCGGGGTCGTCATCCGCCACCTCGAAAGCGGCAAGGTCGAGTCGTTCACCGGCGACGCCGTGGTACTCGCCACCGGCGGCTATTCGAACGCATATTACCTCAGCACGAACGCCAACGGCTGCAACGTCACGGCGACGTACCGCAGCTACAAGCGGGGGGCGACCTTCGCCAACCCCTGCTACACGCAGATCCACCCGACGTGCATCCCGGTGGCCGGGGATCACCAGTCGA
The DNA here is from genome assembly GCA_043774415.1 of Fimbriiglobus sp. Lineage (GTDB taxonomy): Bacteria > Planctomycetota > Planctomycetia > Gemmatales > Gemmataceae > JALHQU01. The sequence continues at coordinate 1,782 of JAYVTJ010000052.1, forward strand.
AGCTGACGCTGATGAGCGAGAGCCTGCGGAACGACGGCCGCGTTTGGGTGCCGAAGAACGCCGCCGATATCGGCAAGCATCCCGGTCAGATCGCCGAGGGCGATCGCGACTACGTGCTCGAACGGCTCTACCCGAGCTACGGGAACTTGGCGCCGCGCGATGTGAGCAGCCGGGCCGCGAAGCGCGTGTGCGACGAGGGCCGCGGCGTCGGCCCCACGGGCCTCGGGGTCTACCTCGACTTCGCCGATGCCATCAAGCGCCAGGGCCTGCCGAAGATCCGGGCGAAGTACGGCAACCTCTTCGACATGTACGAGCGCATCACGGCCGAGAACGGCTACGAGCGCCCGATGCGCATCTTCCCGGCGCTGCACTACACCATGGGCGGGCTCTGGGTCGATTACAATTTGATGTCGAACATCGACGGCCTGTTCGTGGTCGGCGAAGCGAACTTTTCGGATCACGGCGCCAACCGCCTCGGAGCCTCCGCTCTCATGCAAGGCTTGGCCGACGGGTATTTCGTGTTGCCCTACACCCTCGGCAATTACTTCGCCAGCACGACCGCGGATCGCAAGTCGGTCGGGCACTCCGCATTCAAAGAAGCTGAAGAGGGCGTTGCCGCGCAGACGAAGAAGCTGCTCGGGATCAAAGGGAAGCGCACCTCGACCGAGTTCCACCGCGACTGCGGCAAGGTGCTCTGGGAACAGGTGGGGATGTCGCGGACGAAGGCTTCGTGCGAAGCGGCCATCAAACGCATTCAGGAACTCCGCGCCGAGTTCTGGGCCAACGTGAACGTGCCGGGGACGGGCGAGAGTTTGAACATGGCCCTCGAACGGGCCGGTCGCGTCGCCGACTTCCTGGAGTTCGGCGAACTGCTGGCGCGCGACGCTTCGAACCGTGAAGAATCGTGCGGCGGCCACTTCCGCGAGGAGTACCAGTACCCCGACGGCGAAGCGAAGCGCGACGACGAGAAGTTCGTGCACGCCGCGGCGTGGGAGTACGCGGGGGCCGACAAGACGCCGATCCGCAACGAGGAGCCGCTGAACTTCGAAACGGTGAAACCGAGTGTCCGCAGCTATAAATAAACCGTGGGGGATTTGCGATGGAACTGGAAGGCACTGTTGCGGGCGGGCTGATCGTTCCGGATAGCGGTGCACCGCCGCTGGTAGACGGAACACGGATCGAGTTTCAGGTGAAGTCGACCGAAGTGGGGATACCTGAGCCCGAAGGGAAACCGGGCTGGTTCATGGATCTGGTCCGTGATCTCATCGTCGACGATCCCGATTCGCCCGGCGATCGAGCGGCTCAACACGATCATTATCGTTTGGGAACACCGAAGCGATGATCGAATTTCTCGACACGGTCGCATTCGTCGGAGTCGTGGATCGACGCGATCAATTCCACGGCCTAGTGACGTCGTATTTGGATACGTTCGAGGGCAAGATGCTGACGACGGAATGGGTTATCGTGGAGTCGCTCGATTCATTGGCCGAACCGTCGTATCGCTCTTCGGCCATCGGGATGATCGAACGATTCCACACGAACCCGATGGTGGAGATCGTGCCATTCGATGGGCGGATCTATCGCGACGCCTATAAACTCTACCGCAATCGCCCCGACAAAGGCTGGTCGCTCACCGATTGCACTTCCTTTGTCATCATGGAGCAACGCAAAGTCATACGCGCCCTCACCGCGGATCACCATTTCCGCCAAGCCGGATTCATCCCCGTTTTCCTCCCCGATACCCGACTATGAAATTCACCCTCAACGTCTGGCGTCAGCCGAACCGCACCGCGGCGGGGCTCCTCGCGAGCTACCACGTCGACGGCATCACCGGCGACATGTCGTTCCTCGAAATGCTCGACCTGCTCAACGAGCAGCTCATCAAGTCGGGGCAGGAGCCGGTCGCGTTCGACCACGATTGCCGCGAGGGTATCTGCGGGTCGTGCGCCATGATGATCGACGGCCAAGCCCACGGTCCCGAGCGCGGCGCCACCGCTTGCCAGACGCACATGCGCAGCTTCAAGGACGGCTCGACGCTGACCGTCGAACCGTGGCGGGCCAAAGCCTTCCCGGTCGTCCGCGACCTTTCGGTCGATCGCGGGGCGCTGGATCGGATCATCGAAAGCGGCGGCTTCGTGAGCGTGAACACCGGAGGCACCCCGGACGGCAACGCCTTGCCGATCCCGAAGGTCGATCAGGATCACGCGATGGACGCGGCCCAGTGCATCGGCTGCGGGGCCTGCGTCGCGGCCTGTCCGAACGCCTCGGCGATGCTCTTCCTCAGCGCGAAGGTCGGCCACCTCGGGACGATGCCCCAGGGGAAGGCCGAGCAGAAGCAGCGCGTGCGGGCGATGGTCGCCCAGCACGACCGCGAGGGCTTCGGCCACTGCACGAACATCAACGAGTGCGAAGCGGCCTGCCCAAAGGAGATCAGCACCGAGTTCATCGCGCAGCTCAACCGGGATTACATCGGCTCGGCACTGAGTGCCGTCGTCAAGGGGTAAAACGATTTATTCGGCAGCTTTGGAGGCTCGCATGGCTGAGGTGCTGTTCCCGCCGCTGGTCATTACCCGCAAGACGGGTTCCGAGCCATTCCGCGTCGGCTCCACTGTCTGCGGCTTCGACCTGCTGAGTTTCTGGCAGTGGTCCGCCTCCGACCTGAGCAGTAACGCTCTCCGGGGCCGGTTGGCCGAGTTCTTGGTCGCTCAGGCTCTGGGCATCGCCGATGGCTTGCGGATTGAGTGGGACGCTTACGACCTCCGCACGCGGCAAGGGCTAACGATTGAAGTCAAATCGGCGGCCTACCTACAGACGTGGGCCCAGAAGGCGTTCTCGACGATTTGCTTCGACATCGCCCCGACCCGTTTTTGGGAAGCCACCACGAACATATTGGCCGACGAGGCACGCAGGCAGGCGGATCTGTACGTGTTCGCGTTGCTGGCCCATCGGAATAAGCCGACGTTCGACGTGATGGACTTATCGCAGTGGGAGTTCTACGTGCTCCCCAAGGCCATCCTGGATATCCGGCTGCCGAAACAAAAGCAGTTGGCACTGTCCGCTCTGCTCAGGCTCGAACCTGTGCGGTCCTCATTCGGGGAGTTGGGGCCGGCAATTGAGCGTGTCGCCAAGGGGCTGCCGGACAAAGAGCTATCGCCGATGGCGTGGGCATGACGACTTTCCGGAACTCATAGCTCTCTGTGGTCCCCCGCCGTTGCTGAGCTGGCCGTGGGGCTCCAGAGGGCGCACGCATGGAACTCATACTGGCTTCGCACCTCTTCCTAAAGCTCTCCGCCGAGCTTTTGGGCGTGGAAGTCTGGCCCGATCCGGACGCGAACGACGGTGAATGGACGTATGGATCGATCGTATCCCGGTTTTGCGAGGGCAACGTCCGAATTCTGGCATACGTCCGTGACAATGACCGGGTGCTTCAGCGACGCACTTACGATGAGGCAGGTGAGGAACTATGGATAGCGGTGGAATGATGGTGGCACATCAATTCCCCTTCAGCGCAAAGTCCGGCCGATCCAAGCGGAAGTGCGGGCTGTAGTACGGGTCGCCGGCTTTGAGGAACTCGCCCCACTTCAGGTGGAAGAGGTCGAACTCCCTTTTGAAGCGCTTCTGCTTCTCCTCCGTGTCTTCGGGGCCGCGCGTCTTCGATTCGAGATGATAGAGTTCCGCATCGGGCGTCCAGACGATGCGGTAGCCCTTTGCCAGCACCTGCAGGCACAGATCCACGTCGTTGAACGCGAGCACGAAGCCCTCGTCGAAACCGCCGATCTCGTCGAAGACTTTCTTCTTCATCAGCAGACATGCGCCCGTCACGGCGGCGACGTTCTGGGCGTACTGCAG
>JAYVTJ010000053.1:0-4512 GCA_043774415.1 Fimbriiglobus sp.
CCGGGGTCTCCTCCGCATCCCCGCAGCTCGACGGCGCTTCCTCCACCAGTTGCAGTTTGCGGCGGCGGGCCATGCGCTCGTTGCCCTCCGGCATCAGCGAGGTTTTGTCCCCCTGGATCAACCCGCTGACTCCGCGGGTCGCGGTCTTGCCGCTCGTGATGGGTTTGTCTTCCGCCTGATAGCGGACGAGCATCCCCTCGTAGTTGCGCAGGATCACGGCGTCGTCCGACATGCTCACCATGTAGTTGGGCATGAGCGGGATCTTGCCGCCTCCATGCGGACTGTCCACGACGTAGGTCGGGATGCCGATGCCGGACATGTGCCCGCGCAGGCCTTCCATGATCTCCATCCCCTTCCACACGCTCGTGCGGAAGTGGCCGGCCCCGGTCACGGGGTCGCAGTGGAAGAGGTAGTAGGGCCGCACCTTGATCTTCAGCAGCCCGCGCAAAAGTTGCTTCATGGTGCCGAGGTCGTCGTTGACGCCCTTCAGCAGCACCGAGTGGTTGTTGATCATCATGCCGTGGCGCAGAAGCGACTTGCAGACGCGCGCCGCCTCGGGAGTGATCTCGCGCGGGTGGTTGAAGTGCGTCTGGATGTAGACCTTTTCGGCGCTCTCGAGCAGTTGCAGCAGTTCCGGATCGTAGAGCCGCTGCGGCATCGTCACCGGCACGCGCGTGCCGATGCGGATGACATCGACGTGCGGGATCGCTTTGAGCGCATCCAAGTAGTACTTGAGCTTGCTGAGCGGGAGCGTGAGCGGATCGCCGCCGCTGACGATGACGTCCTTGATCTCTTTGTGATCGCGGATGTAGTCGATCATCCGCTCGTCGTCTTTGGAGATGCCCTCCCAGCCGCCGCGGGTGAGCGTGGCGCGCTTGCGGGTGCAGTACCGGCAGTACATGGTGCAGTTCGGCGTCGTCAGCATCAGCACCCGGTCGGGGTAGCGGTGCGTGAGGCCGGGAACGGGGGAATCCTTGTCCTCTTCGAGGGGGTCGTCGAGTTCGAAGCCGCCTTCGCCTTCGAGGGACGACGGGACCGACTGCAGGCGGATGGGGTCTTCGGGATCGTCGGTGTCGATGAGGGAGAAGTAGTACGGCGGGATGGCGACCTTGTAGTCGGCCTCCAGCTTGCCGATGGCTTCGAGCTCATCGCGGGTGAAGGGGAGGAGGCTGCGGAGCTGGCGGACCGACCGGATGGAGTTGGTCTGCTGCCACTTCCAATCGTCCCACTGGTGGTCGGGGATGTCCTGCCACTGGGGGTGGCGGCGGGGCCGACTGGGAGGTTCGTCGTCTTCGATGCCGCACGGGGCCGCGCGGGCCGTACGATTGGGCGGCAGAGGATCGACGGCCTCGGTTTCGAGGAACATAAACCGGTTGACCTCTCGGGGCCTTCGGTGTCCCGCGGGACGAGCGACAACCGCTTGTCACCAACCGGGGCGTGCGGTGCGCCCCCATCTTGGGGGACGCGCCGCAACGACTAAGGAAGAATCCTAACGTCCGCTTTTCGAATTACAAGTTGATGCGGGCGCATCTCGCCGGTTGTTCGCAAAAACTTTTCCGCGCACCTTCATCGGCCGAGCGCGCTCGGCACCTCCAGTCAGTATGCCGCGGAGGCGCGGGATGCGCAATACCCCGCGCGGCGATTCGCGTCAACCCGGTCGGGCTTGCGGCGATTCGCGATCACTGCTATGCCGCTGTCACTATGAGCACACTCCTGCTTCCCCTGCTGTTTCTGGCACTTCCCGGCGCCGCCCCGCTCACCGCCGCCGCGCCGAGCGCGGACGAGGGCGAAGTGAAATCGGGGCCACCGCTGCGGCACGAATTCGAGGTGACGCACTCCGGCGCGCGCGGCATCGTCACCATCGCGGGCATCGGCAGCACCTGCGGTTGCTCGAAGTGGGAGGCGACGCCGAAGGTTCTCAAGCCGGGCGAGAGCGCGAAGGTCGTCGCGGTCGTCGGCACGCTCACGCAGCCCGAAGGAGCCGCGACGTGGAAGGCGACGGTGAAGTATTCGGTCGTCTCCGACTTCGCCGCGCCCTCGACCGGGGAACTCGAACTCGCGGTGAGCGCGAAGATCGTCCGCGAGATCGCCGTCGAACCGCCGCTGGTCGCGATCAGCACGAGCGGCGACACCGCGCGGACGCAGACGCTGCTCGTGTCGGATCGCCGCGCGGCGGGCTCGCTCTTGATCGCGAAGGCGAGCTGCACGAATGCGAAGGTGACGCTCGAGATCCGCGCCGCGAAACCGGGGACAGTCGGCACCCTGCAGGAAGTGATCGCGACGATCCCCGGCGATCTGCCGGCGGGTCAGCACGATGACACCATCACGCTGACGACGACCGACCCGGAATGTCCGGAGTTGAAGATCCCGCTGAAGGTGGCCAAGCGCGCCGCCGGGGATGTGAGCGTCGCCCCCGATGCCGCGACCGTGCGGTTCACCAAGGGGCAGGCCGAGGCTTCGACCCTCGTGCAGTTCCGCGCCGGCGGAAAGCCCGTCTCCATCAGTAAGGTGACGTGCGCGCAAGAGGGGGTGACGGTGAAGTTCTCGGAGGGGAGCGGACGCGTCGCCACGGCGCGGGTGACGGTGAACCTCGCGAAAGCGGGCGCCTTCGGGCAAACGGACGTGACGATCCACCTCGCGGAGCCGGCCGGCGGCATCGTGGTGCTGCCGGTGAGCTGGTATGTGCCGTAGGGGAAATCGCCAGACTTCCGACCACCTCGACTCGACGGTGCGAACCGACATTTCATTCGCCCTCGGAAGTCTGGCGACTTCCGCTACGGTGCGCTCCCACTCCCCTTTCCCGTTGCCATTCGGCCCCCTCCGCCTAAATCGAGGGCAGGCGTTCCGAGTCCCACTCCCGCATCCGCAGAGGCTATCCATGTCCATGTTCATCGGCGAAGGTCTGGTCGGCGACGGCAACGAGATCGCCCACATCGACCTGCTCATCGGCGACAAGGCCGGCCCCGTCGGCACCGCCTTCGCCAACGCGCTCACGAACCAGAGCGCCGGCCACAGCAGCTTGCTCGCGGTCATCACCCCGAACCTGATGTGCAAGCCGGCCACGGTGATGATCACGAAGGTGACGATCAAGGGCGCCAAGCAGGCCGTGCAGATGTTCGGGCCGGCCCAAGAAGCCGTCGCCCGCGCCGTCGCCGACAGCGTCGCCGCCGGGGTGATCCCGAAGGACAAGGCCGAAGACTACGTCATCGTCTGCGGCGTGTTCATCCACTGGGCCGCGGCCGACGACGCCAAGATCTACCAGTACAACTACGAAGCCACGAAGCTCGCCATCAAGTGCGCCATGGCCGGCACGCCGAAGATCGACGAGATCCTCGCCCGGAAGGAAGAGCGGCACCCGTACGGCGCCAAATAAGGGAAGTGCGGAATTCGGAGTGCGGAGTGCGGAATATAAACCGGCTCCGCATTTCCGTTCTGCACTCCGCACTCCGCACTCCGAACTCCGCACTTATGGTGAAGCCCCAAATCCTCGTCCACCTCGACACCGACGCGCTGCCGAGCGCGTTCGATCGGGTCGTCGCCGTCGATGCGGGCGTCGAGCAGATCTTCAGCTACGGCGGCGTCACCCCCGTCAACGTCATGGCCCTCGTCCACGGCTGCATTTTCACCCGCGGCCCGGCCGATCTCAAAAGCACCGCCATCTTCATCGGCGGGTCGGATGTCGAAGCGGGGGAGCGGCTGCTGGAAGCCGTGCAATCGCACTTCGTCAGAGACTTCGGCCTGACCGTCTCCGTCATGCTCGATTCCAACGGCTCGAACACCACGGCCGCCGCCGCCGTCCTCGCGGCCTCGAAGCACCTCGATCTCAAATCGACGAACTCGCTCATCCTCGGCGGCACCGGCCCAGTCGGCCAGCGCTGCGCCCGCCTGCTCGCCGAAGAGGGCGGGCATGTCCGCATCGGCTCGCGTTCCAAGGAGCGGGCCGAAGTCGTGTGCCAAGCGATCCGCGCGCAGGTGCCGAAGGCGAAGGTCGAAGCGGTCGGCACCGCGAGCAGCGCCGATGGACCCGCCGCGCTCGACGGCCGCGATCTCGTCATCGCCGCCGGGGCGCCGGGCGTCGTGCTGCTGCCGAAGAAGTACCGCGTCGGCTGCGCGACGCTGAAGGTGGCCATCGACCTCAACGGCGTGCCGCCGGAGGGGATCGAAGGGATCGGTCTCGGCGACAAAGCGAAGAACCGCGACGACATGCACTGCTACGGCGCCCTCGGCGTCGGCGGCACCAAGATGAAGGTGCACAAGGCGGCGCTCGCGGAGCTGTTCACCCGGAACGATGCGGTGCTCGATGTAGTTGCGATTTATGCGATTGCGAAGGGCCTTTGAACTGCGGAGCGGTGGGCGTAAGCCCTCCGTGGTCGCGAGCATGATGGATCGATAATTCCTCGGAGGGCTCACGCCCACCGCTCCGGGAGCATCGGAGAGACGAGTCGGGATTCCTCGGAGGGCTCACGCCCACCGCTCCGCCAGAAGTGGGGACGCTGCCGATGTCGACGACCC
>JAYVTJ010000054.1:0-4960 GCA_043774415.1 Fimbriiglobus sp.
ACCTCCCGCACTCGCTCCGAGTTCAAGTGCTCTCTCCGGATGGTGCGCTCCGACTCACGGTGACACCGGAGGATGGCGCGGCGAGCGTGCTGATCCTGAAGCCTTCATCCGAAGTGACGCAGGACGCCAACGGCACCATCTTTCGGTTCGTCCCCGACATCCCGCTCACGCCGCTGGAATACCGGACCGGCGATCGCTTCGATGCCGACCTCCCAATGCGGGCCGGCGCGGCGAAATACGGCCTCCGCTGGAACCGGAGCCGGACCGAGGCGTTCGCTTTCGAGAAGCTCCTGTTCGATCCCGATTTGGAAGGGATCAAACCGATCGAGAAAGCGCAGCGGGCGCCGGGCGTGCGCGTGAAGATCCTACCCGAAAAGGCGGGCGGTTTCGTGCCGGAGTTGTTGCCGGCCCTGCGCGGGATAAACTGACAGATGCCCCGACGAACCGCGAGCCGACGCCCCATGCACATCCTCGACATTTTGGCCCGCGATGCGACGACGTTCAGCTTCGAGTTCTTCCCGCCGAAAACCGACGCCGCCTCGGACGAACTCTTCGGCACCATCGCGCAGCTGCAGGAACTGAAGCCGTCGTTCGTCTCGGTGACGTACGGCGCCGGCGGCACGACGCGCGAGCGGACCCACGATCTCGTCGTCCGCATCCAGCGCGAAACCCGCCTCACGGCCGTGTCGCACCTCACCTGCGTCTGCCATTCGCTCGCCGAGATGACCGGCATCTTGGAACGCTACACCGCGGCCGGGATCGAGAACATTTTGGCCCTCGGCGGCGACCCGCCGAAGAGCATGGCCGACCACGACCGCAGCGCGGATGCATTTCACTTCGCCGAGGATCTCGTCAAGTTCGTGCGCGGCTGCATGACGCCGGAACGGCGCGGCTTCGGCATCGGGGTCGCCGGGTTCCCCGAGGGGCACCCCGGCACGCCCAACCGACTGCGGGAGATGGATCATTTGAAGCGGAAGGTCGATGCCGGGGCCGACTACATCTGCACGCAGCTCTTCTTCGACAACCGCGACTTCTTCGACTTCCGCGAGCGCTGCGACTTGGCCGGCATCCGAGTGCCGATCCTCGCGGGGATCATGCCGGTGGCGAGCCGGGCGGGTATGATCCGCATGGCCGACCTCGCGGCCGGCGCACGCATCCCCGCCGGGTTGCTGCGCGGCGTGAACCGCTGCGCGGACGACGCGGCCGTGGCGAATTTCGGCATCCACTGGGCGACGGAGCAGTGCCGGGGGCTGCTGGATGGGCAGGTGAAAGGGATCCACTTCTACACGCTGAACAAGTCGGACGCGACGAGGCAGATCTACCAGAATCTCGGGGTGAGGGATTCGGCCGGGCTGAGGTGAACCCATTTGCGGATCGATCACTCGTGCGGGAACTGCTTAAGGAATTCTGCGTTCCGAAACACCCCTACGATCGAGCATGGGGAGTCGAGGATCACGATTACTTTTAGTCCTGGAGGCTGTTGATCGTAATCGGGAAAGCATAATTCGTTTGAACGCTTCACGACCATCAGATCTAAATCCTCGAACGTCGAGCCACTGGGCAGGCAATGATCGCTAAACCATTCCGGCATCGGCGCGAGTTCTCCATCGACGAGTTCAAATCCGCTTTTGTGAATCCAATATTGCAAGAACTCTTCTTCGCCGACCATTGCCGAGACGTTACGATTCACGTTGGCTCTCCATCAGTCCGCCCCTCGGCCCGCCGCCGTTCGATCTCGGCCATGCGTTCCCGGATGACCGCTTCAAAGCCTCGGTCGCTCGGGGTGTAGTACGTCACATCCGCGGGCACGTATTCCTGATCGACCCACGCCCCGTCCCCCTCGTGCGAATACTGGTAGCCGGCGCCGTGGCCGAACTGCTTCGCCCCGACGTAGTGGCTGTCGCGCAGGTGCTTCGGCACCGGCAGCGTCCGGCCTTCTTTCACATCCTTTGTCGCGGCGCCGATCGCCACTGTCGCCGAGTTCGACTTCGGCGCGGTCGCCAAATAGCAGACGGCGTGCGCCAAACTCAACTGGCATTCGGGGAGGCCCACACGCTCAACGGCGTCCCACGCGGCGTTCGCGATGAGCACGCCCTGCGGATCGGCATTGCCGACATCTTCGGAGGCGAAGATCACGAGCCGACGGGCGACGAATCGCGGCTCCTCGCCCGATTCGAGCATCCGCGCGAGCCAGTAGATCGCGGCCTGCGGATCGCTGCCCCGGAGGGATTTGATGAACGCCGAGGCGAGATCGTAGTGCGTGTCGCCGGTCGGGTCGAAGTCGAGCACCTTGCGCTGGATGCTGTCCTGCGCGAGGGCCAAGTCGAACACCAGCGGCTTGTCCGGCGTCGGATCGGGGCTCGACTTCACGCCGATCTCGAGGGCCGTGAGCGCCCGGCGGGCGTCGCCGTCGCACACTTCGCAGAGGAAGGCGAGGGCGTCGTCGGTCGCTGTCACCGGGATGTCACCGTAGCCGCGCTCGCGGTCGGCCAATGCGTTCAGCAGCACGCGCTTCGTGTGTTCGCGCGTCAGCGGCTCGAAGGTGAAGATCTGGCTGCGCGACAGCAGCGGGGTGTTGATCGAGAAGAACGGATTCTGCGTCGTCGCGCCGATGAGGACGATGACGCCGTCTTCGACATCGGGGAGGAGCACGTCCTGCTGGCTGCGGTTGAACCGGTGGATTTCGTCGAGGAAGAGGATCGTCCGCCGGCCGTCATCTTCGAGTTGCTCCCGCGCTTCGGTCAGGATTTCGCGGACTTCCTTCAGCCCGGCCGACGAGGCGTTGAGCGTCTTGAACTTGGCCTTCGTGTGATGCGCGATGACGTGGGCGAGGGCCGTCTTGCCGCAGCCCGGCGGGCCGTAAAAGATCAGCGAATTCAGCCGGTCGGAGAGGAGCATCCGCCGCAGCAACTTCCCCGGCCCGAGAAAATGCTCCTGGCCCACGTATTCGTCGAGCGTCCGCGGCCGCATCCGCGCGGCGAGCGGACGGGCCGAGAGGCGGTGATTCGCGCGGATGCCGGTGAGGAGGTCCATCCGTTCAGTTTCGACTCCACCGACCCGAGTTGCAAGGTCGGTTGCTCGACATTACTTCTTCGGCGCGGGGAAGCCGCTCCGTTCGACGGTGGCCACTTTGCGGAACTCATCCGAAGTCTTGGCGGAATCGATATCGGCCTTCGTCACGCTGACAATGATCTTGGCAGGGAGCTTGGGTTTCGGCTTCTCGGTGGCCTTCGCCGCCAGAATTTCGAGCTTGAGATTTATCGCCAGATCGAGTGCACGACTCGCCTTTTTGAGGTCGCCCAGATTCGCGTAGGCCACGGCGAGTTGCCTGTGCATCCCGCGGGTCGACTCCGCCGATTCGTCCATCGCTTTGCGGAACGCTTCGAGTGATGCGCCCGAGATCACTGACATCCGGATGACAGTCTCCTGGAATCGGGCCAAGCCTTTTTCATAGGCCTCCGCCGCCTCTTTGTACTTCTGCTGCTTCATGTGCAAGCCCGCCAGATTCAGCGATTGCAGCTCGTCCGGGTTGAAGCCGGGCTTGCTCGTCGGATCCAGTGTTTCGCCCGATTGCCGAGGCAGTTCATCGAAGGTGACGACCACCGTCACGCGGTCGGTCTTGGCGAGTGGCTTATTCGGGAGTTGGCCTTCGCCGATATTCTTGGCGTTGACCGCGAGCACTTGGAAGATCTCTTCGCCGATGTCGCCCGGCCTGCACATCGCCGAGCGTGGGGCGGCCGGCTTCGGCTGAGGTTTTTCGAGTTCCTCGACTTTCTCCACGGCCACTTCGAGCTTAGTCCGCTCCCAATCGCTGCGCGGGGCGACCGCCTTCAAGTCCTTGCCGGAGACGCCCCCTTCGTGGCACTTAGTGCACGCGAGCGCCAGCGCTTGTCCTTTGTGGGACAACTGGTGATTCGGCCCATCCGCCGCGACGTCCGCATGGCATTTGCCGCAGTTGTTGCCGAAGCCGATGGCGTTCGTTTTCGGATCGAGCGTAAGGTCGGCCCCGGCCGGAATGTGCAGGGTGAAGACGATGCCGCCGCCGGGGAGCGCCGTGCCGTCGAACGGGCCGATGGGTTGACTCAGTTGATGGCTGGGGACAACCGTTGCAGTCAGAGGTAGGTTGAACACCCCGCTGCCCAAGAAGGTCGGATTCGTTCCCCCAGTCGTGTTCAAGGGGTACCAAGTTTGCGGCGGCGGCAACTGCATCTCCGCTTTGTCCGCGAAGCCGAACTGGCGGTTCAGCAGCCGACGGAGCACTTCGACATCGACCGACTGCCGCTGCGATTGCAGCAGCGACTCGACTTCGGCGATCACCTCCGGCGTCTGGGCCATGGTGGTCGCGGCCGTGCCAAGCAGGGCGATGAGTGTGAACAGCGGTCGCATGGTCATTCTCCGGTTTTGGGTTTCGCGCTGAACACGACGTTGTAGAGCGTGGTGCTGGTCTTCTCGGTCTGGTCGAACTGCTTCACCGTGGCGAGCTGGAAGGCCCGCAGTTCCCGCGTGAGCGCGGCGATCCGCTCCAGTTGGAGTTTGTCGCGATCCGAGACATCGGTCGTCAGCGCCAGCAGCAGTTCCTGCATCTCGGCGTACTTCAGGTCGATCGCCCGCATCGCGGCGGTCTGCTTCTGCCGGTCATCGATCAAACTCGGCAAGCGCGAATCGGACTGCGGCACGGGCGTCGGGTGCTCTTCGACGACGACCTTCGCCGGTTGACCCCATCGCACCGTGAACTCATCGCCGGTCACGCGGACGTCGAGCTTCGGCACGAGCGCGAGCAGGATCACACCCGCCGCGAGTGTGGCGATGGCACCCGCGACCCGCTTCCAGCGTCGGGCCGTTTTGACCTGCCGGTCGAGGGCAGCGCGGTAGATCGCGGCGATGTCCACCGGTTTCGATTCGCCGATGGGGATCGCATCGAGGGCGGCACACACCCCTGGAAAATCATCGCTCACGTCGA
>JAYVTJ010000055.1:0-3682 GCA_043774415.1 Fimbriiglobus sp.
GGGGCGCTTCGAGGAGCTGCTCAACGAATAGCTCATAATCGTCCGGGCTGCGCGTTTCTTTGCCGGGAACCCGCCGCGGAACTTGCGAGCAGTCCAGCGGTTCGACCAGGCGCGGGGTCACGAGGATCAGGAGTTCCGTTTCGCGCTCGTCGTGGGACACGTTGCTGAACGCCGCCCCGACCAGCGGGAGATCGCCCAGGTACGGGACCTTTTGGGCACTGGCTTGCACCGTCGTTTCGAGCAGGCCGCCGATGGCGAAGGTCTGGCCCGACTGCAGCATGATCGACGAGCGCACTTGAGTCTCGTTGAAGCCGGTCGAGAAGCCGAACGCCGTCGTGATGCCGCGGCCGTTGTTCACCGTCGAAATCCGCGGGTTGATTTCCAGGTAGATCCGCCCGTCGCCGTAGACGATGGGGATCACTTCGAGTTCGGTGCCGACCGGGGTGAGCGTCACGCCGGGGCCGTTGATGCCCGACGACGGGCTGAGCACGGCCTGCTGGCCCCCGGCCCGGAAGAACGCGGCCCGGCCGGTCTGCGTCACGATCTTCGGTTCCGAGAGGAACTTCGCGATCCCTTCGGTGCGGAGCGCCCGCAGGGCACCGGAGAACTGGCCGGGGACGATCCCCGTGACGATGTTGGCGTTGGCCCCGCTCGTGAAGTTGGGCAGACCGCCCGAGGTCAGCGAGGAGGACGCCAAGCCGCCGAGGATCGAGCTGATCCCGAAGTTCAGACCGCCGGCCTGGAACGAGAAGCCCCGCTCGCGGAGCATCGTGCGGTCCACTTGGGCGATGGTCACTTCGATCATCACCTGCTGCGTGCCGCCGATTTGCAGGGCGTTGATCACGTTCGTGGTGTTGCCGCCGACGGCGCTGCTGGCGATCCGCACGACGATGTCGGCATCGCCCGGCTGAGTCACGGTGCCGCTGAGCACGATGACGTTGCCGACGCCGGGGATGATGTCCACGTTCGCGGTCGGCACGGCCTGCTTGATGACGAACTTGAGCTGTTCGTAATCGGGCTGGACGACCACGGTGTAGACGGCCTTCGAGCGGTCCTCGAAGGTCACGGTGAGCTGCGTGGCCCCGCCGAGCTTGCCGACGAGATCGATCCGCTTCAGGTCCGGAGCGATCGGCCGGGCATCGACGACGTCGCCGTTGCTCAGCGTGATGTCGGTGATCAGCTTGTTCGTTTTCGGGTCGAACTTGGCCAGTCCGCCCAGCGGCACGAGCAGCGCACCGCTCTTGGCATCGACTTTGACTTCGATCCCGCCGACCGGCGGCTTCGGCTGCTGGCCCACGGCGACGGTGCTACCCGCCAGCCCGGTCAGAACGGCCAGGCCCGCGATCCAGCGGCGGCGACGATTACTTATCAGGTGCATCCGTTCACCCTCCTCACAGGACTGGCGGATCGCGAGATCCGCCCCGTTCGTAAAGCCGCACCGGGGTCGCCCCCGATCCGGAACCAGTCCGCCCCACCCCCTCCGCAGGAGGTGCCGGCCGATCGTCGGAATCCTTCCGGCGATCCGCCCCACTTCAATTGATGACCGGGCCTTTCGGAGCGCCCGACTCGCCCGGCTTACCTTCCGGCTTCGATTCGATCTCGCCTTCGGCCTCCGAATCGGCCTTCACCACACCGACGTACTTGTGATCGCCGTTCGGCATCTTCTGATAGCGGTGCCGAACCAGCCCCTTCGCCGTTTGCACCGTCACTTCGACATAGGTCGGTTTCGGGGGCACCGGCTTCGGCTGTTCGGTCGGCTCGCCTTCCTTCGGCGTCGAACCCGTTCCATCCGGCCCGACCTTGGCCATCTTCGGTTCGACCGCTTCCTTCGGCTTCGGCCCGAGGAACGTCTTCGGCACGAAGTAGTTCGCCGGCAGATCCTTCAGTAGGTAGTCCCCGTTCGTCGCGTAGCTCTTCAGCTCCTTCACGGCCGATTCGGGCACGAGGGCCAGCGGGTATTCCGCGTCCTTGAAGCTCTTCGCGATCAGCTCTTCGGTGATCGCCGTACCCGCCCGGAGGTCGATCGTCGGCACTTTGACCTTCACCATTTCGACCATCGGCATCGGCGTGATCGGCGGGGCGATCGGTTCTTTGTCCTCTTCGATCTTGTCCGAGAGGATGTTCCAGATTTCGTCCGCCTTCAGCAGCTTGTGCGTCGCCGGCTTGTCCGGGTGCCGCAGCGCCATCCGCATCGTGGCCCCGCGGGAGATCGCCCCCTGGAGGAGCAGTTGCTGTTCGGCGGTCACGGCCAGCGAGACCATCCCGACGTTCGCGGTCGCACCGCCCGGCGTCTGCGACGGGCTCGCGTCCGAGTTCACCGCCAGCACGAGCATGTCGAGGAACAGCGGGAAGACCACCCACTTCTGCGACTTCTTGAGCAGCACCGAAGCGATGATGTCCACGTGGGCACCCGGCCCGATGAACCCGCTCGCCGCTTCGACAGTCGTCATGCTCGCCGACATCACGCTGTGACCTTCGGGCGGATTGAGGAACCCGTTCGTGGTCACGTCGTTCGGATTGAACGGCTCCCCGGCGCGGATCGTCCGCGTCACCCGCTTGTCCTTCAGGAAATCCTGCTGTTCGACGTACACTTGCGGCACCGCTTCCTTGGGGATCGCCTTCAGCACGACGTACTTCTCGATGTCGTCCGCTCTCAACTTGGTCCCGACCGGCAAATCGCCGGCTGCGACGGGGACCATCACCGTTTCCATTTCCTGGCTCTTGCCCTTCGCCCCCATCTGCATGGTGAGGCCGGCCGCGATCAATCCGCAGACCACCGCCACCGCCACGAGGACCATGTTCTTCTGTTTCACGTGTGCCACTCCCCGGAGACTGTTGCGACCGCGGCCCGTTCTCCCGCACTCCGCGAGTGCGGGTGCTACTGCGAGGAGACCGTGAAATCCTGCGGCCGGCCGACAATATCCGCAGGGTGATGGCTCGGTTCCTGAGTCGGAGGTCACCGGCCCCCCCGACCCTTCGAGCGATCAACCCTAGTACGAAGTTCGCCTTTCGCAAGAAGTCCGCATCGAAACGTTTTTTCCCGCTACGCGGCGTTTACAGTTCGCCGGCGGGATTGGCACACCTACTGTTTCGACCGCTCCCCCCCGAACGCTTCAATTATTCCGGTCGCATCGATCCATCCGATTTTCACCAGCTTGCCAAAAGTGCGACTCAGGGCGGAATTTCGAGTTGAGAGTTCGGAAATGAAAATGCGGAACGAAGCCCGGCTTCGTTCCGCATCGGTGAAAACTCGATTCAAGAATCCCGACTCATGCCGCGAGGATCAGGCGATACCACAGATAACCGAGGAAGCCGACGCAGAGCGGGACCCCGTACGGGAGGCGCACCCACGATGGGCGACGCGTGTTCGCGCGGGCGGCGGCTTTCGCGGGGCCATCGGTCATGAGCGTTTGCAGGTCGCCCATGATGGCGCGGAAGTTTTCCGCGTTCTTGCCGAACTGCCGGCGGGCGAACATCATCACGACACCGAAGATGCCGCCGACGATGGCGCCGAGGCAAAAGGCCCAAATGATGACCGAGGCGCCGAGGCCGAGGCCGAAGTAGGCTCCGATCCAGGCTCCGAAGCCCATCTGCATTTTCACATCCCCCTGCCCCATCCCCTGGATGAAGAGCATCGGGAAGAGCAGGATGAAGCCGAGGGCCGTGCAGAGCAGCGCGGAGG
>JAYVTJ010000056.1:0-3696 GCA_043774415.1 Fimbriiglobus sp.
GCGTGGAACCTCTTCGCCGTCGGCACCGCCGACCCCGCGCTGCCGCCGCCCGCGATCCAGTTCTTCGTCGGCATCGACGGCCTCAACATCTGGCTCGTGCTCCTCACGAGTCTGCTCTCGTACGTCTCGGTGCTCGTCTCGCACGGGTCGATCCGCGAGCGCGCCGGCGGCTACTACGCCTGGCTCTTCCTTCTCCAATCGGCGATCCTCGGAGCGTTCCTCTCGTTCGATGTCGTGCTCTTTTACATCTTCTTCGAGCTGACGCTGATCCCCGCGTTCTTCCTCATCGGCTGCTGGGGCACCGGCGGCGGCCGGCGCGATGCGGCCCGCAAGTTCTTCCTCTACACGCTGCTCGGCAGCCTCTTCACCCTCATCGGGATCTTCGGCATCGTGCTGACGAATCCGACGCCCGTCTCGGCGACGGTCACGAAGCCTCAGTACTCGATCTCGACGGACACCAAGGGTCAGCCCATTTTCCCGAAGGCCGGGCCGGTGAGCTTCTCGGTGAACCGGCTCATGCGGAACGTCTCGGCGTGGAACCGCATCCACGACGCCAAACTGAGTACGGCGACCGCGAAGCTGGCGACCGCAGCCAAGGCCGAAGAGAAGTCGCGCGGCGGCAAAGATGCGCTCGCGGCGAAGCTGGCGACGGACGGTTTGGCGCAGGCCGAGCGCGACTTGCAAGCGGTGAAGGCGGAGCGCGACTCGTACAAGAATCTCCAGTACTGGCTCTTCTTCGCGCTGATCGCCGGCTTCATCGTCAAGGTGCCGCTGGTGCCGTTCCACACCTGGCTCCCGGCCGCGTACAGCGAAGCGCCTCCGGGCGTCACGCTGATCTTCTCCGGCGTCCTCGCGAAACTCGGCACCCTCGGACTCGTGCGCATCGTGCTGCCGCTCTGCCCCGATATGGCCGTGCAGCACGGCATGGCCCTGTTCGGTTTCCTCGGCGCGCTCGGCATCGTCTACGCGGCGTTCTGCGCCTACGCCCAGCGCGACCTCAAGCTCCTCGCGGCCTACAGCAGCATCTCACACCTCGGCTTGCTCGTGCTCGGCACCTTCACGCTGAGTGCCGAGGGGATCACCGGGGCGGCGCTGCACATGGTGAACCACGGCCTCACGGCGGGGACGATGTTCGCGCTCATCGGCTTCTTGGCCGAGCGTTACCGCACCACCGATATGAACCACTACGGCGGACTCATCGGGCGCTTTCCGAAGTACGCCTTCCTGATGTTCGTCATCTGTCTCGCCGGCGTCGGACTGCCGGGACTGAACAGCTTCATCAGCGAGATGATGCTGCTGTCGGCGCTCTTCGCCCCCGAGACGGCCCACGTCCTCGGCACCGGCTTCGGCATCGCGGCGGCATCGGGGATCTTCCTCTCGGCGTGGTACACCATGACCATGCTGCGAAAGGTGTTCTTCGGCCCCTTGGTTCTGCCGCCGCAGCCGACGGACGCCGAACCGCGCGACCTGCGCTCGCACGAGTGGGTCGCGTTCGGGCTGCCGACGCTCCTCTGCTTGGTGCTGGGCATCTTCCCGCAGCCGGTGATCCAGTCGATGAAAGCCGACGTGAACGTGATCGTGAAGCAGACCGATGACGCCCGCGAGCGCGTGAATGCCGCGAAGACGTTGAACCGATAGCCGAATCCGTCGTCAGCCCGACGCGCGAGCGTGGGCTGCGAACGGCATCCGGGATTTACTCGCGAAACTCCGTGTCCCGGATCGTCGCCCTCGCTCGCGCGTCGGGCTAACGGAACCAGCTTTGAAGGATCATGCAGTGAACCCGCTTTCCAGCCAGGCCCTGTTCGAGAACGTATCGCTGTCGATCCGCTTCCTGCTCCCCGAGCTGACCCTCGTCGGGACGGCGTGCGCGCTGTTCCTGCTCGCCGCGTTCCGCTCGAACCGCCGGACCAGCGGCTTTCTCGCGCTCTGCGCAGTGGGTGCGGCGGCGTTCGTCAGCTTCTACTTTCCCGAGCCGGCGTTCCTCGCCGCAGATCGCTTCGTCGCGGCCATCGATCCGACCGGCGTCGCCCAGTTCGTGCGCTGGCTCGCCCTCGGCGCCGGCGTCTTGTACGTCCTCATCGGCTATTCCGATTCGAGCCGGGAGACGGCCCCCGAATACTTCGGCTGCCTGCTCGTCGTCCTCGCCGGGCTGTCGCTCGTCGCCCGCGCCAACGATCTGCTCTCGCTCTTCCTCGCCCTCGAGATGATCAGCATCCCGACGTATGTCCTCCTCTATCTGCCGACGAAGTCGAAGCCCGGGCAGGAAGCGGCGATGAAGTATTTCATGCTCAGCATCCTGTCGTCGGGCGTGCTCCTCTTCGGGTTCAGCTACCTCTACGGCCTGACGGGAGCGATCAACCTACCGCTGATCGCCGAGACGCTGTCGGAGGCGTCGCAGGTCGGGCCGGTGTCGCCGATGGCGCTCGTCGCGGTCGTGATGGTGATCGCCGGTCTCGGCTTCCGCATCGCGGCGGTGCCGTTCCACTTCTACGCCCCGGACGTGTACGAAGGGGCGCCGAACGGGGTCGTCGCCCAGCTCGCATTCATCCCGAAGGTCGCCGGATTCGTGGCCCTCGCCCGCGTCTTCGGATTGCTCACTCCGGATGCCCCATTCGACTCGACGCGGACGCTCATCCCCCTGACGCTCTGGGTGATCGCCGCCGTCACCATGACCTTCGGCAATCTGCTCGCGCTGATCCAGGACAACCTCAAGCGGCTCTTCGCCTACTCGGGGATCGCCCATGCCGGGTACATGCTCATCGGCTTTCTCGTGGCCATTTCCGCCACCGGCGCCGGCACGCAGTCGGGCTTCGATTCGCTGCTCGTCTACCTCGTCTCGTACGGGCTGATGACCGTCGGCGTTTTCGCCGTTCTCGGGTATCTTCAGCATTCGGGGCGAACGGTGGAAACCGTGGACGACCTCGCCGGGTTAGGCCGGACGAACCTGTTCGCCGCAGGATTGCTGTGCATTTTCTTCCTCAGCCTCATCGGCATGCCGTTGACGGCCGGGTTCAACGGGAAGTTCCTGCTTTTCTTCGGCGCGTTCGAATCGCCGACGACCACGCCTCTGAAAGACCTGTACCGCATCCTCGCGCTGATCGCGGCGATCAACTCGGCGGTCGCGGCGGTCTACTATCTGAAGGCGCTCGGCGTGATGTTCCTCCGCACGCCGCTGCAGCCGGCCTCCCCGGCGCGAGGATACGCTTCGTTCTTGGCGGCGATGATCTGCGCCGCCGGCACGCTCGCCTTCGGCGTCTACCCGAAGCCGCTCGTGGACGCGGCCCGCGAAGCGGCGCCGCTCCCGGTGGTGACGGTCGAGAAAGCGAGAACGACGGCCGGACTGAACCCGTGACCGGCGCATTCGCCGAGGTGCTGGCCCACTACCCGGAGCCGATCCGCACCGCGGATTGGTTCCGACTCGAATCCTTCAGCGGATTCAGCGGAGCGGCGATCTGGCGCGGCGACCGCAATCGTCAACCTCTCTTCGCCGCGAAGTGCTACCCCTCTGAAATCGATCCGGCGGATGTCGCGCGGCGCCACGTTTGGTGCGCAGCGGCTGTCCGCGCCGGACTCTCATTTGTCCCCGGCACGCTCTCGATCTCCGATGCTCGCACCGCGGTCGTCCGCGCGGGCCGCTGCTGGGAACTCGCGACTTGGATGCCCGGCGAAGCGGACTTCGAGGATCGTCCTTCGCGC
>JAYVTJ010000057.1:0-12555 GCA_043774415.1 Fimbriiglobus sp.
AGTTTCGGACCGGTCACTTCTTCTCGCTCACGGCGATCTTGAACGGCGCGGCCGTGACCGTCACGGTGCCGAAGCCGTCGTTCGCCTCGGCGCCTTTCGGAGCCGGGTTGACGGCCGTCTTCCAGCTCGCGATCAACTCGTAGTCGCCGGGGGCCGTCCAGTAGGCGAACTTCGACGCGCCGCGGAAGCCGCTCGTCAAAGCCGTCAGCGCGAACTCGATACTCTTGCCGGCCCCGAGTTCCACCTCCGTCGGCAATCGGAAATCGGTCGTGAAAGCCAGATTCGGCGCCGCGTTCACGGCCCCCTTGCCCCTCAGTTCGAGGTCGAGCACGACCGAGTCGCCGCCGCTGTAGATCTTGATGGCCTTGTCGGAGGTGTTCTTCACGATGAGCTTGAGCGCGACCTTCGGCGCCGCCGGCATGCGGCCGCCCTTCTCCTTCGCGGCGGCGATGGCCTTCGCGTACTCCTCGGTCGTCTTGCCGCCGAGATCGAGTTCGTAGGTCGCGGTGCCGGTGACGGTGAGTTCCAGCGGTGCCCCCTCCGGCTTGGTGCTGCCCGCGGGCTTCTTGTCCTCGGCGCCGGCGGCGGTGACGAAGGCGACGACAGCGATCGAACACAGCGAGATTCGGATCGTTCTGCGCATCGATCATCTCCGGAATGGGGAAACGGAATCGGGACGACTGGCCGGAATAAGACTCAGCCGCCGCCCGGTTTCAGCTTCGCGAGTTCCTGGCCCGGCCGCGGGTCGCCCGGTTTGAGTTGGCCCGCGGTCTTCAGACTCGCCTCGGCCCCGGCGCGGTCGCCGACCGCCGCGAGGGCCTGACCGAGTGCCAAGTGCGCCGTGAATTCCCCCGGTCGGATCGCCAGCGCGCTGCGGAGGGGGTCGATCGCCGCCTTCGGCTCGCCGAGGTTCATGAGTGACAGCCCCCAGAACATGTATGCGAGCGCGTGATCGGGCTTCAGCTCCGTCGCGCGCTTGGCCGATGCGATGACCTCGCGGAACCGTTTCGCCGCGTCGGGCGACGCCGCATCCCGGACCCACTCCTTCTCGGCTTGTGTGTAGAGCACCAGGGCCAGCGTGTAGCGCGCGTTCGCGTCGGCGCCGTCGAGTTCGACCGCCTCGCGGAGCAGTTCGACGGCGGCATCGTACTCGCGCAGGCGGGCGCGGTTCACCCCCGCCCCGGTCAGCAGAATGCAGGTCCGGGTCTGCCGCGCTTGCGCCAAGTACGCTTCGGCCGCTTCGGAATACCGGCCGTCGCGCTCCATCAGTCCGATGCGGCGGTTGAGGCCGCGGGCGCCCACCTGCAGGCTGACGACCCGGTCGAGGTAGGGATCGGGCCACGGCGGGTCGGCCTCCAGCGCGTTCGCCTCCGCCTCGAACTGCTTCGACGCCGGAACGTCGCCCCGCGCGCGGGCCAGCAGGGCGAGCTGCGAACCGGCCTGCTTCCGGGAGCAGCGGTGGAGCCGCGCCTCCTCGAAGTGCACCGCCGCGGCGGCCTCGTCTCCGCGCGCGAGCGCCACCAGCCCCAGGCCGAAGTGGGCGCGGGCGGGATCCGGGGGGGCGAGTTCCTGCCGGAAGAGGGCCGCAGCGCGCTCGACCTCGCCGCGCTCGAGCAGCGCGTCCGCGAGCTGGAGGGTGATCGCCTGGCGGAATTTCGGCTTCTCCCGCGCCGCGTCGGCGGCGGCGGTAAGGAAGCCAACGGCGTTCGGCGGGTCGCGCTTCAGAGCGATCAGCCCGCGGGCGTAGGGCCAGCGCGGATCCGACGGATCGAGTTTCGCCGCTTCCGCGAAGCAGAAATCGGCATCGCGGTCGAACAGGTTCGCCAGCAAGACGGTCCCGTAGTCGCCCCACGCTTCGCCCGACCGCGGCGCGGCCGTCAATTTTTCCCGCGACTCGCCCACGGCCGCGCGCACCTCCGCGTCGGTGATGTCTGGCGGAAGGGGCGGATCCGGCATCGCCGGTTTCTTCGTCCACCACCAGACGGCGACGGCGGCGAGGATCAGCACGGCCAATCCCATGCCGCGCTTCGCCCAGACTCTCCGGAAGGACGCGGTCCGCGGGAGTGGCGGAGCGGCGGGCGGCCTCGGGGGCAGCTCGGAGGGCGACTCGGAGAGCGGGACGTTGACTCTCACGGCGTCTTGCCCTCGCCGCGCTTCAACACGAGCGCGCGGTTCGCCGGCCCGCCGGCGAACGTCTCGGGCTTGCCCACCGCGCCGTCCGGCCAGGCGATGCGGACCCACTCCACCGCGTCGGCGCCGCCCAGCCCGAAATGCGCGACCGGAGAACCGCTGCACAGGAAGCTCTCGGCCGGGTTGGCGACGCGGACGAATTCTTTCCCGCCGGCCCGCACCCGGATTTCGGCCCCGACGGCGTCGCGCCCGAGCTTCGGATCGAACGCCCGGATCGTCAGCCAGTGGCCGCGGTTCGGCGCGACATTCCGGAACAGCCGCGCCGGGCCGCCGATCGAGGTGACCAGCAAGTCGGGCGCGCCGTCGCCGTCGAAATCGGCGCAGACCAACCCGCGGCCGACGTTCCAGCGATCGCAGAACACCCCGTTGTCCAGAGACGCGTCCTTGAATTTGCCGGTCCCGTCGTTGACGAAGAGCTGGTTCTTCTCCGCGTACGTCTCCCAGAAGCCGAGGTCGGTGTTCTTCGCTTGCCCGCCGCCGACGACCTTGCCGTTGACCACGGCGATGTCCAGCGCGCCGTCGCAGTCGAAGTCCGCCATCAGCGTCCCGAACCCGGTGCCGCGCCATTTCAAGGCGAGCAGCCCGGCCGCGGCGGTGCGGTCGCGGAACTGTCCGCGCGGTCCCTGGCGCCAGAGGTTGTGCGTCTCGCTGCCGAGGTGGGTGACGTAGAGGTCGAGCAGGCCGTCGCCGTCGACGTCGCCGACCGCGACGCCCATTCCCGCGTACGCCTGCGCCATCACGTTTACGGCGACGCCGCGGGACATCGCCTCCTCGGCGAAGGTGCCGTCCTT
This sequence comes from Fimbriiglobus sp., assembly GCA_043774415.1. GTDB lineage: Bacteria > Planctomycetota > Planctomycetia > Gemmatales > Gemmataceae > JALHQU01. Next base: position 2,982 of record JAYVTJ010000057.1, read on the forward strand.
CCCGTTCATCCAGAGCCGGTTGGGCTGGCCGTCGTTGGAGACGAAGATGTCCGGCCAACCGTCCCCGTCGAAATCGGCGATGGTGACCCCCAGCCCCGGCCCGCGCACCTTGCCGATCCCGGACGCGAGACTGGTGTCCTCGAAGCGCGCGGCCGGCGCTGCGCCCCCCGGCGCCGCGCGGGGTCGGCCGAGGTTGCGGAACAGCTTGCTCGCGGTGCCGCTGAAGGAGTTCGGGCCGCAGAAGTTCTGGACGCCTTCGGGCGACTTGCATTCCACCTTGCGATCGTAGTCCACGTAATTGACGACGATGAGGTCGAGCCAGCCGTCGCGGTCGTAGTCGAAGAACGCCGCCGACATTCCCCAGGACAGATTCGCCAGCCCCGACTCCGCGGTCGCATCGGCGAACCGACCGCCGCCGAGGTTGATGAACAGTTTCAGAACCCCGAAGCCGGTCACCAGCAGATCGGGCTTGCCGTCGTTGTTGACGTCCCCGACTGCGACCCCGTGGCAATGGGCCGCCAAATCGAGTCCCGATCCGGCGGTCACGTCTTGGAAGTGGCCGGGAGAAGTTTGGCGGAACAAGCGGTTGGTGCTGGGGGATCCGGGTCCGGCACAACTGAGGAGATAGACGTCGAGCAAGCCGTCGCCGTCGCAGTCGAAAACTGCCGCCCCCGTGCCCACCGACTGTGGCATGAAATAGGTGCCGGTGGGGCCGGGGTCCGGGGTGAACCCCAATCCCCAAGCGTCGGTCACATCTTCGAACCAGCCCGGCTCCGGTTTCGTCCCGAGTTCGACGGGAACGTCCACGGGCGCGGGACGCCAGGAAACGTAGGCGGCGACCGCGCCGGCCACAAAGACCAGCACCGCTACACCGAGGGAGAAACCCAACCGCCGGGAGCGGGGCGTGGCGTGCGTCACCGGTGATCTCCGAAGCCGGGCGGGCGGATGGAAGTGACACCCGCAAAATACACGGCCCGCATCAGTTTTTCGTCACCGTGCCCTTGGCGAGATCGATGGTGATCGTGTTCGGGCCTCCGGCTGTGACCTCGTAACTCAACTTCGTTTGGGCATCGTTGAACTGCTTGTTGATCCCGTCGTTAAACTGCCGCACCCTAGTCTCGCTGCCCGATGTGCCTGGGTAAGGGGTGATCGATACCGTGATTTTGTACTTTCCGGGCAAGACCCCTGTGGTCTCGGAAGTGTTCGCGGTGAAAGTCATGTCTTCAGCGTTCAACTTGGCAGTGGCGGCCCGCGTGGTGTCTCCGCCATCCGGGACGAAGGTGATACTAACCGAATCTTCCTTTTGGAGCTTGAGATCCTTGGGCAGTACGACTTTGCCGGAGAGCGGAGTGCCTTTGCCCGGTCCGCCGCAGCCGGCGGAAAAGACGAACAGAGCGAGCGCGGCCACCGTGAGGCAGCGGCGAGTGAGGGAAATCATAGTTGGGTCGCGGAAAAGGTAGATAGCGCCTCGTGGGCGCCCGAGGGAGAGTGAAAAACGACGCGGGCCGAACTCACTGGGTCGGCCCGCATGCAGCAGATGATCAGTCCAAATTGAAGGGGGTGGCGTTGCGGTAATCCAAGGCGGACTGAAAAGCGGCCGTGCCGGAGGCCGAGTACCGGATCGAGCGGACGCTGCCATCGAACATGACGAAGAGGGCGCCGCCATCGTGTGGCCCGCCCCAATAATTCCCTTGACCTTGGCTCCGGGCGTCTTTGAAGATTTGGTTGCCGTCGCGCTGGGTGCCGCCGTAGCCGCCGGTGTAGATCGTTTCTTCCCAGTTGCTGCCGTTATTGCGTTGGTATTCGTCGGGAGTGAGGTATCCCTCCCCGACGAATACCGTGTTGCTCGTTCCGTTCTGATTGGTGATGATGGCCATGCTGATGGCTAGGCCACCGCGAACGGGACCGCCGTTGCTGGAGCCGCCGAAGCCGGTGTTATTCTGTTTGTAATCGGTGAAAGGCCCGTTGAAGGTCGAACTGCCGACGTAGTTACCATTCGCGTCTCCTGTGTTGCCACCGGTCGTCGAGACCGGTAATCGGCTCCGTCCCGGGCAGAGGAAAGGCTTGATGGGAGCTGTGGGAGGGTTAGCGTTAGCGTTGGCGGCCATGGCGGCATTCACCTGCGTGAACAGGTTGCTTTGCTCAATATGGGGCAGGATATGGAATGCCCAGCACCAGTCGCGAGGGTCGTTAGTGTTTTTGCCGGGCATTAGGATGCGACCGGTGGTGTCGTGGTAGTTGTGGCTACCGATGCCGATCTGCTTCAGGTTGTTCGAGCAGGACATGCGGGCCGCCGCAGCGCGGACTTTTTGAACGGCCGGGAGCAGCAGGCCGATGAGGATCGCGATGATCGCGATCACCACGAGCAGTTCGATAAGTGTGAAGCCTCTGCGACAGCGCTGGCTGGGGAGAGCCATGGGGACACCTCGAGAATCGGATGAGAAGGGAAAGAACGGCGATTCCCGGAATCGGGAAAACGCTCAAATCCATTTTACCCCGGCCGACGGCCGATGGCAATGTCGAAATGAGAAGGTTGTGAAAATAAATTTCCGGCCCGGCCGAGCTTCCCGCGCCGGCGCGAAGTTGCAGCCCGGCGCGGACTTCGGTCGAGGGGCTGCGCCGAGGAATTCGTCGCGACTGCGTATTGTCGGCCCGCGCGGGGAGTGCTAAGATTGCGGGCGTCGGAGAGGTGGCTGAGTGGTCGAAAGCACGGCTTTGCTAAAGCCGCGTACGGGTAAAACTGTACCAAGGGTTCGAATCCCTTCCTCTCCGCATGAGCGATGGCCCGCGTGACACAATTCGTTGTCACGCGGGCTTTTGCGTTCCCGAATCGACTTCGGGAAACGCGCTTTGTGGCACCGTTTGTGTCATTTTGTGGCGGGAGGATTCTCCGAGGTCGAGCATGGCCAAGTCCACTTCGTTCCGCTGGGCAAAGTGAGCGGCTACCCCCGCGGCGACATTTGGTAGCAAGGCGTTGCATGCCGGCCCCGCCTTCACGCGCCGAACCTGGCGTGCGTGCAAGACACCGTTCGACGCGTCGTCGACCGCGTCTATCGAGCGGGAAGTCCTGCAGCGAATCGCGGTCGCCGAAGCCGGCGCGAGCTTCTTGGCGGCGCCCTTGCCCGCGGCGATCAGACCGTGGAGCCGGGGCGTTCGGCCGGGGTACACCGCAGCCGGTAACCCGCCGTGCATCGCATTCGTCGATCACAAAAAAATGGGTGACGCCGCGTCCCGGGCATCTGGTGTCGAGTGAAAGCCCCGAAGCACCTACCGTAAGGCCGTTGCGACCGCGGTGTCGGGAGGGGCTATTCCGGCCGGGCCGGCGATACAATCCCGGGATTGTGTCCGCTCGGCCCGGACTCTCGCCCGGGCCGGGGCGGATCGCCCGGTTTGCGGACAGTTGCCACCGCCGGAAACTCCGATGAAGCTCGTCCTTCACCCGCCCGTCGAACCCGAACGCCTCGACCGGATCCGGACCGTCGCCAACCCCATGACTGTGGTGAACGCCGACGACGAAGCGCACGCCCTCCGCCAGATCCCCGATGCCGACGCGTTCATCGGCAAGATCACCCCGAAGCTGCTCGCGGCCGCGCCGCGGTTGCGGTGGATCCAGGCGCCGACGGCGAGCCTCGAACACTACCTCTTCCCCGAACTCGCGGCCCACGCCTGCGTGCTGACCAACATGCGCGGCCTGTTCTCCGACGTCATCGCCGACCAGGTGATGGGCTACGTCCTCTGCTTCGCCCGCAATCTGCACGTCTACATCCTGCAAGCGGCCGCCGGCCGCTGGGCCCCCGTCGGCGGCGAAGCCGCGCGGGTCGGCTTCGCAGCGGGGCCGGGTACTGTCAACGACATGGATCGCGCCCATCGCCACCTCGCCGACACGACCCTGGGCATCGTCGGTCTCGGCGCGATCGGCCGCGAAGTCGCGCGCCGGGCCGCGGCCGACGTTGATGAGGTGGGCGTCGCGCTTCATCTGCCGGAACTGCGGCCGGCGGAACATCGCCGCCGATTGCGGCGTGTGCGGCGCCGCGATGATGACGTAATCGCTTTCGCCCAGCAGTCGCGGCAACTCCTCAACGGGCCAGAGCGCCGCGACCTCCGGCGGTCGATCCATCGCTTGCGGATCGACGGCGACTACGCGAATCCCGAACGCCGCGGGGCCGTGGTCGTGCTGGATGACCTCGTCGCGGCGCTGGAGGCGGGCGAGATCGCGGGCGCGGCGCTGGACGTCTTCGAGGTCGAACCTCTGCCGCCCGACCACGCACTTTGGAAGATGCCGGGCCGGGTGATCCTCACGCCGCACGTGGCCGGCTACTCGCCCCGTATCGCCGGTCGCCACTTGGAAATACTCCTCGGCAACGTCGGCCGCTTCGTCCGCGGCGAGCCGCTGCGCAACGTCGTGGACAAGGAAAAGTGGTATTGAATCGGCGATCGGCGGAGCGTTCCGACTATCCCCACATGGCGAGAACCCGCGTCGGGCCGCCGGAGGCGGTTTCCACCTTGGGCGCGCCGACGAACACCGTCGCTCCGCTCGGGGGGATCTCACCCAGGTTCGCCACGCACTCCACGGCCCACTTGCCCGCACCCAACCAGACTTTGTGGACCGGGAAGTCCGTCGCAGCACCGGTGTCGATCGAAAGCGTATCGGCCAGCAATCCGACGACGTCGCGCTCGTTCAGGAGGAACTCGACCGCGGCTTTCGAGAATCCCGGGAAGTGCAGCGCCTCCGATTCATCCGTGCCGAGGAATGCCTTCGCATCTCCGACCTTCGAGTCCCAGCCGGAGTTCAGGCAGACCGCGCACCCCGTCGGCAGGCGGCCGTGGGCTTTCTCCCACGCCGTCAGGTCGTCCACGCTCACGGCCGCGTCCGCGTCTTTCTTCACGCGCTCCCGGATATCGATCACGGCGGCGGGTGCGACGAACGTCGCCGGATCGATCTTCTCCGCGGTGGCGCCGCCGGCCGAGCAGTGCGCCGGCGCGTCGAGATGCGTGCCGTGGTGCTCCCCGACTTCCCACCGGTTCGAGTAGAAGCCGGCCTTCGCGAATGCGCTCTTGTCGGTCACCCGGATCGGCTCGTTCCCCGGCCAGATCGGGAACGTCGGCGAGAGGGTGTGCGTGAGGTCGAGCACCTTGTCGGCGGCGATGATGCGCTTGGTCCGGGGTCGGGCGGCGGGCACGGGCTCGCGACCCGGCGCAATGCCGGCGGCACTCCCCGCGCAAGCGATGGCGCCCGCCAGCGCGCCGGCGGCGAAGAAACCCGCATCCCGTTTGGTCATGCCGGCCAGTGCGGCGTCGATCGCGGACGGGGTACACATTGGCGAGGCTCCGTTGAAATGAATGGACGATGGTAAGCTCTCTCGGTGCGAGAAGGAATGGCCAAACTCTGTCCTGCGATGCTCCTCGCATCGACGGCGCGCTTCGGCTATCATTCGGCGACCTCAACCGGAGCATCGAGATGAACCTGCCGGCCCGCATCGCTTCGTCGACCGCCGTCTGGTTCCTTCTGGCGGCGACCACCGCCCCAGCGCAAGAACCGAGTTGGCCCCCGGAGAAAACGAAGACCTCGGAGGTCGGCGGGCGGAAGCTGGACACCTTCCGCCACGGCGTGAAGAAGGCATGGGACTACGCGTCGCCCCAGAAGGATACCTTTTTGGTCCTCCACCCCGAGAAGGCGAAGCCCCGTACCCCGCTGTACGTCGTCCTGCATTCCGCCGGGCACGACGTGCAATCGTGCCTCGAGTGCACGAAGAAGGTCGGCAACCACGACATCTACCGCTCGCCGCCGGAGTTCTTCGCGCTCTACCTCGATTGCCGGGCCAACAAGGGGGACTGGTGGTGGGGGATCGAAAAGAACAAGACGACCGAGGACGGCCCCACGGAAAAGCGGGTCGTGGACACGGTGAAGTGGGTGGTCAAGGAGTACGGACTCGACGAGAACCGCGTCTACCTGTGCGGGAATTCGATGGGCGGCAGCGGCACCCTCGGCATCGGCCTGCGCCACGGCGACGTCTTCGCGGCCGTGAAGGCGAACGTGCCCGCGGGAGTCGAGCACGCGTCCAGCCGGATGTCCTTCGCCCCGAGCAAGGTGCCGGCGGAGGTCCAGTTCCCCGACCCTCCGATCGCGGTCGATTATTCGGCCCCGAACGACAGTTGGTCGAAGGGTCACGACGCGTTCGCCAAAGCCATGGCCGAGCGGAAGTATCCGCTTTTCCTCTACTGGGGTCCGTTCGGGCACGCGAACAACCACGAGCAGATCCTGAAGGTGAACGACCTGATCAACTCCTTCGACTGGCTGAGCGTGAAGAAGAACGAGCTTTACCCGGTGTTCACGAACGCGTCGGCCAACGATCCGCTGCCGTGGCCCGATATCCTCACCGACAAGAAGGCGGGGCAGGTCAACGCGTTCTTCCGCTGGAAGACTCTGAGCGATACGGCGGAGGGAGTCGAAGCGGAACTCTTCCTGCTCAAGGGATCCGACCTCAAGACGACCTTCACCATCCCGGCGGAAGCGACCGCGGATGTGAGCCTGCGCCGGCTGCAGAAGCTGCCGGTGGCCCCCGGCGCGGCCGTGCGCTGGACGTTCGGCGCGGCCACCGGCGAGGCCAAAGCCGACGCGACGGGATGTATCACGATCCCCAAGCTGAAGATCACGGCGGAACCGACCAAGCTGAGCGTCGGTCCGGCGAAGTGAAATCCGCCGTAGCATGAACCTTCTTCCCCCGCGCTGCGTCCGATCTCTCATCAACGGGATCGCGGGAGCGGTGTGCCCACACCGGCAAGATCCACCTCTGGCACTCGGAGACGCTCGCGGCGGTCTGCCGGGCCGATCTCACCGATCCCGTGAGCGAAGCGGAGGGCGTCGCGTGGTGGACGGAACGGACCGGCCGCGGCGGCGAGGGGACGGTCGTGAAGCCGCTCGATTTCCTCCTGCGCGGCCGGCGCGGGCTGGCGCAGCCGGCCGTGAAGTGCCGCGGCCCGGAGTACCTGCGGATCATCTACGGGCCCGATTGCGCCGACGGCGAAAACCCGACCCGACCCGGCTGCGGAGCCGCGGGATGGCGTCAAAGCGGTCGCTGGCCCTCGAGCCTTGGCCCGTAGCGCACCGCTTCCGGGAATATTGCCTGCAGCATCGAGAGTTATGCGTCTTGCAAGAGGATTCGGACGATAGTGTTGGCTTCCACGAGCTGGTCAAATTGCCCGAATCCAAGAGCGCCATCGATTCAAAAGGTTCCGTTGGCGGTCGGGATCGGGAACAGGCGGCGATCCGCGATCGCATAGATCCGATCCCCCGCGGCGGGCGAGATGTCCGCCAGTCCCGTGAAGGTGCCGAAGGCGGGGAGGACTCCGACGCGCGAACTGAACCAGAAGCACGGCAACCGGAACTTCTCTCGGCCCCTGCCTTCAATTGAGATGCCAGGGTGGAGGTGACCGGCCAAGACGTACCCGTCGTCCGAAAGCGCCGGGAAATGTGTGAAGCAGAATGGCGGATCGATGAGCGCTCGGGTCTCCCAATTGCTTCCCCAACCGTCCGGGGGCGCGCCGGCGCGATCGTGGTTGCCGCGCACCAAGTCGATTTCCAATGCCGCACGGTCGGCGCGCCAGCGGGCGAGTTCGCCGAGGATGCGTTCGCTGCGGCCTTCCTTCGAGTGCCAAAAATCGCCCAGGACAACGAGTCGCTCTGCCCCGGTTTCGCGCAGCGCCGTGTCGAGCCGGGCGAGAGTCACTTCTGGCCCGCCCGGTACGGGGACGGAATCGGCGCGGAAAGCCTCGGCCTTTCCGAAGTGCAAATCGGCGACGGCGAGCAGCCGCTTCGCGGGCCAGTAGAGGCTCCGATCCGGCCGGACCAGGATCCGCTCCCCGCGGATGTCGAGTTCTTCCATCACGTTCCCCCCGGCCCGGCCTTGCGTTCGAGTTCGGCGACGATCCGCCGGATGCGGTCGGCCAGCTTCTCGGACGACAGCGATTCGCGCAGCCGATCCACCAGGAGCGGAAACGCCAGCGGCGTCGGCCGCGGTGGCTCGACGAGTGCGATCCGGCAAGCCGCGATGCGCCGCAGCGCCCGCAGGAGGCGACTCCCTTCGAATTGCCGTTCGAGCACCTCGCGCCGCGCTTGATGGAGCAGCAGATTCCCGGGATCGTACTCGCGGAAGACCTCGTAGAAGAGGCCGCTCGACGCCTGCAACTGCTTCGCGGATTTCCCCGCGTGCGGTAACCCCGGGGACACGAGTCCGGAAACGCGGGCCACTTCGCGGAACTGCCGCTTGGCCAACTCCGCGGCGTTCAGCGAGGCGAGGATATCATCCGCCAACCCCCGCGGCGCCAGCAGCTCGTGCAGCGCGTCGGCATCGAAGTCGATGGGGTCGGGCGAAGTGAGTTCGAAGCCGTAGTCGTTCGCCGCGAGGCTGAACGTCTGCGGCCGCCGCGCCGAGAGCCGGTACGCGAGCAGCGCGGCCAGTCCTTCGTGGACGAGCCGGCCCTCGAACGGGAACACGAAGGCGTGGTGCCCTTGCCGCGTCGAGATCCGTTCGACCAGCAGTTCGTCGGGCGCGGGGATGCGCGACCAGCGCATCTGGACGTCGAGGATCGGGCGGATGGCGACCATCTCGGCATCCGCGAAAACCCCGCGTCGGGCCTCGTCGAGCTTGAGGCGGATGGCCGCCGCGAGTTCCCCGGAGAGCGGCAGCCGACCGCCGTTCCAGCGCGGCACCGTGTTGGCGGCGCGGGCCGTGCGTTTCACCCGCACGGTCATTTCGAAGAGGCGCACGAATTCGAGGGTGCGGCCCGCGAAGCTGAAGCGATCGCCCGGTTTCAGCTTCGCGGCGAACGACTCTTCGACGGTTCCGAGTCGCTGCCCGCTCAAGTAGCGCACTTCGAGACTCGCATCGCCGGTGATGGTGCCGATGCTCATGCGATGCCGCCGCGCCACCTTCGCATCGGGCACGGTGTAGACGCCGTCTCCGACGGTGACGCGGCGGTACTCCGGGTAGGCCCGGAGGGCATCGCCGCCGCGGGTGACGAAGTCGAGAACCCAGTCCCATTCGACCTGCGAAAGGTCGCGGTACGAATGGGTCGTCCGGACTTCGGCGAGCAGTTCGTCGGCCCGGAAGCCACCGGCCAGCGCGGAGCTGACGGCGTGCTGGGCGAGCAGATCGAGCGGCTTGAGGATCGGTTCGCGGGATTCGATGGCGCCGGCCTTCGCCGCGGCGCGGCTCGCGGCGACTTCGATCAGTTCGAGGACGTTCGTCGGCGCGCAGGTCACGCGGCTGACGACGCCCGGTTGATGCCCGCTGCGGCCGGCGCGCTGGAGCAGCCGGGCGACCCCCTTCGGACTGCCGATTTGGACGACCCGATCGACCGGCGCGAAATCGACGCCGAGATCCAAGCTCGATGTGCAGACGACGCAGCGCAGCGTGCCGGCGCGGAGCTGATCTTCGACCCAGTCGCGGGCCGCGCGGTCGAGCGACCCGTGGTGCAGCGCCATGATCCCGGCCCAATCGGGCCGCGCTTCGAGGATGGCCCGGTACCAGATTTCGGTGTGCGAGCGCGTGTTGGTGAAGACGAGCGCCGAACG
>JAYVTJ010000058.1:0-2141 GCA_043774415.1 Fimbriiglobus sp.
TTACGCCCACCGCTCGGGGGAGCGCCTGATCACCGATCGCCGAAGAGCGCCGGCGGAGTCATCGGATCGCTCGCGAAGGTCGACTGCGGGCTACCCGCCGCGACCGGCCGCGTCGGCTTCGCCATCTGGCCGACCGGCACCACTCCCGGATCCTTCGGCGCCGGCGGCAGGCCGCTCGGCGTGCTCCCGCCGAAGTTCGAATCGGGGAGCTTGCGGTAGGAGATGTGCATCACGTCGTCCTTCGCCGTCATCGCATCGATCTTCCCCGCCGGCATCAGATCCCGTCCGGTCGGCGACCGCAGCTTCGGATCGTACGTCTCGACGATGGCGTAATTGCTGCCGAGGTGCTTCTCCATCAGCTTCTTGGCCTCGGCCTCATCGGCGCCGACCTTCAGCGCGATGATGCCGCCGTCCTTGTTCTTCTGCACGTACTCCGCCTTGCCCGCGCAGCCGAGGCCCGCCAGCATCCCGATGCCCACCGCCAACGACGCGACGATCCTTCGCATGGCGACCCCCCCGTGAACGACTTTCAATTGCCGGGCGGATAGCCGCGGATACGACTCGGAACAAGGCCGAGTTGCGCTGCGGATATTCTAGGTTTCGGTGGTTTCAGTCTTTTCAGTCTTTTCAGTCGTTTCGGTCGCTTCGGTGGTTTCAGTCGTTTCCGAGGAGGGGGTATCGATATCGACTGAAACTGAAATTGAAATCGACAGGCCTTCAGAGCATTGTTGGCACACCCCGCCGGCCATCCGCCCTTGCGTCGGGTTTCGCACGGCGGTATGGCCCGCCGAATCTGCACGGACCCGCCGGAATGGGAGCTTGGGTATGGATCGCCCGTTCTGCCGACTTCTTCTGCTCGTGTGCCCGCTCATTCTGACCGGGATCGGCTGCGGGACGCCGACCGTGGCCCGCGGTCAAGTCCCGGATGGGCCGAAGGCGCCGCTCCGCCCGCTGACGCCCGTCGAACCGTTCGCGCCCGCGCCGGACGAATCGCTGCCGATTCCGCTGAAGCCGGCCGAACTCGGGCCGGCGCCGGTCGTGGCCGTGAGCGCCGTCGATTCGGCCGCGGTCGTGCAGGTGCGCGTCGTGGCGACCATCGCCGGCGAGGTCATCATCACGGAGGACGAAGTGGCGATGATGGTGCGCGAGCGCGCCATGGACTACATCGACCTCCGCGGCGACGAGCGCACGAAGAAGGAGAAGGACGTCTACCGCGACGAACTCCGCAAGCTCATCGAGCGCGAGCTGATCCTGCACGAGTTCATCTCGAAGATCAAGAAGAACAAGCCGCAGGTGATGGACGAACTCTGGGAGCAGGCCCGGCAGACGGCCGACCGCCAGATGAAGAACTTCCGCCAACTGGTGAAGCTCGACACCGAGGAGAAGTTCACGGCGTTCCTCCAGGCGAAGGGGACCGAACCCAAGCTCTTCCGGCGCTTCTTCGAGCGCCAAGCCCTCACGCAGCTTTTCCTGAACACGGTGTTCAAAGAGAAGCAGCGCAGCATCAGCATGCGCCAGATCGACCAGTTCTACCGCGACCACCCCGAGGAATTCCGCGTCGAGGACCGCGCCAAGTGGCAGCACCTCTTCGTGAGCAACTCGCGCTTCAACAACCCCGCCGACGCCCGCAAGTACGCCGACTGGCTCGCGGAGCAGGTGAACAGCGGCGTCGATTTCGGCGCGCTCGCGAAGAAGCACGGCCACGGCGACAGCGCCCTCCGAGAGGGGGCCGGACTCGGCGCCAAGCGCGGCGACTTCAAACCCGCGGAGCTGGAGGAGACGATCCTCTCGCTGAAAGCCGGGCAGAGCAGCGGGGTCATCCCTTCGGCGAACGGCTTCCACATCGTGAAGGTGGTCGAGCGCGAAGTGGCGGGGCTGAAGCCGCTGGATGAGAAAATGCAGATGGCGATCAAGAACGTGATGCTCGATCAGAGCACGAAAGTCGAGCGGGACAAGTTCGTCGCCGAACTGTGGCGGAAGCACACCGTCACCGTGGTGCCGTAGGCGTTCGAAATTGATTCCAGCGCAATACCCCCCACCCCCGCGTGGAATCATTTCAAAATGCTGGACTCATCTGCGCGCAGACCGTACCGTTATGCGGGGCAGAGGCTTGCGATGATTCCACCCTCCGCGGGCGTGGG
>JAYVTJ010000059.1:0-6753 GCA_043774415.1 Fimbriiglobus sp.
TCCGCTTCGGAGAGGGGGCCGGGGGGTGAGGTCTCCGAAGAGTGGTGGGAGTTCCACATCCACGGCGGCCGCAAGCCGACGGGCCTGGAAGCCGTGGCGTGGGCGCGGGAAGTGGAGCGGCTCGGCGCCGGCGAGATCGTGCTCACGAGCATGGACGCCGACGGCATGAAGACCGGCTACGACATCCCCATGCTGGCGGCGGTCGCGGCGGCGGTGAACATCCCGGTGGTCGCCAGCGGCGGCGCGGGAAGCCCCGAACACCTCCGGCTCGCGTTTGAAGCCGGAGCTTCGGCGGCGCTCGCCGCGAGCATCTTCCACTACGGACAGTACACCATCCCCGAGACGAAGGAGTATCTCGCGCAGCGCGGGATTACGGTGCGCCGGATGCCGGCCATCGGATAAGATTCCGGTATCGTTCATTTCTCGTTCCGTTCTGCTGAGAGTCTCCATTATGGCCGATCCCGTCCCGCGCGTGGTGACCCCCGTCACGGCCTCCGCAGCGCCTCAGCGCGTCGTCACACCCGTCGCGGCCCAGGCACCGCCGGCCGCCGTGGCCGGAGCCACGCCCACCACGGCCAAATCGACCATCGCCATGTCGTCCGGGGCGTACGCCAGCCCGCATCCGATCAACGGCGACACACCGGGCCTCGATTTGGCCGCGGCCGTGCCCGGCGAACCGCCGGCCAATCAGCTTTTCCGCACGGTGATGCGGCACAGCGGTTCGGACCTGCACCTCAAAGCCGGTCTGCCGGGGGCGATGCGGCTCCGCGGCGTGATCCAGAAGATGGCCACCAAGGCGATCACCCAAGAAGAGATGGAAAAGCTGCTCTACCCGCTGCTGAACGCGAAGCAGCGGATCGTCCTCGAAGAGACCGGCGGGGCCGACTTCGCCCACGTCGTCGGCGCCGACGAGTGCCGCTTCCGCGTCAACATCCTCAAGCAGCGCGGCCGGCTCGCGCTCGTCGCCCGCCGCGTGAACACGTCGATCCCGACGTTCGAGAAGCTCGGGCTGCCGGCGAGCATCGAGAAGCTGTGCCACTACGACCAGGGCCTCGTCATCCTCGCGGGGGTCACCGGGTCGGGCAAGTCGACGACCATCGCGTCGATGCTCGAGTACATGAACCAGCGCGAAGCGCTGCACATCCTCACCATCGAAGATCCCATCGAGTTCGTGTTTGTCGACAAGATGTCGATCGTGAATCAGCGCGAAGTCTTCCTCGACGTCATCGACTGGCACACGGCGCTCAAGCACGCCGTGCGCGAAGACCCGGACGTCATTCTCGTCGGCGAAATGCGCGACCAGGAGACGTTCGAAGCGGGCGTCCACGCCGCCGAAACTGGGCACGTCGTCTTCGGGACGATCCACGCCAGCACCTCCGCGAGCACGATCAGCCGCATCCTCGACCTCTTCCCGCCGATCCAGCACCACGCCATCCGCCAGACGCTGGCGTTCAACCTGAAGGCGGTCGTGGCCCAGAAGCTCTTGCCGAGCATCAAGCCCGGGGTCAGCCGCGTGCCGTCGAACGAGATCATGATCATCAACCCGACGATCAAGGATTTGATCCTGAAGAGCAAGGACGACAAGCTGCTCGACGCGATGCGTATCGGGTTCCTGGAGGGGATGGTGGACTTCACGCAGAACCTGCTCGACCTGCTCCACCGCGGCGACATCGACAAGGCCACCGCGCTCGAGTTCGCTCCGAACCCCGAGCAGTTGAAGATGGCCATCAAGGGGATCAAGGTCGCGGCGCCGGGGATCTTGTAGGAAGTGCGGAATGCGGAGTTCGGAGTGCGGAGTAGTAGAAGGGAGTGCCACTCCGCATTCCGCACTTCAATCACTCGCCCCGTCGCTTCGCCAGCATTCGCTCCACCAGCCCAAAGCCCGTTTCCACGAGCAATGCCATCGCGGCCGCGGGGATCGCCCCTTCGAGCATCAGCGGGATGTCCGATTTGTCGATGCCGCGGAGGATCGGCCGGCCGTAGCCGCCGGCGCCGATGAAGCCGCCGAGGGTCGCGGTGCCGACGTTGATGATCGCGGCCGTCTTCACCCCCGCGAGGATCATCGGGGCCGCCAGCGGGAGTTCGACGCGCCGGAGGATCGCCCACCGCGTGAGGCCGAGGGCGAGCGCCGACTCGCGCAGCGAAGGTGCTATGCCGGTCAGCCCCGCGTGGGTGTTCCGCACGATGGGCAGCAAGCTGTAGAGGAACAGCGCCGCGATGGCCGTCGGCGCGCCGATACCGCTGCCGAGGAGCCACTTCACCAGTGGCATCAGGAAGAGCAGCAGCGCCAGCGATGGGATCGTCTGCAGCAGGCCGGTGAATGCGAGGACGACGCGGCCGAGGCGCACGCGCCGCGCGGCGAGCACTCCGAGCGGCACCGAGACGAGCAGCGCCGCGAGCAGCGAGGGCACGACCAAGCGCAGGTGTTCGACGGTGGTGGTCCACTGTCGCCGGGCGAGCGTGTCATCGGGAACGACATCGGGCGAAGGTGTTTCGAGACCGAACTTCGCACCGAGGAAATCCCCGGCCACGTCGCGCTCCTTCGCTTTCTCGCGCTGGACGGCATCGTTCATCCGGCGCATTTCCACTTCGGTGATGCTCCCCTCCATCCGCTTCAACTGCGCGACGACCTGCGGGGCGCGCGATTCCAAGTCGGCCCGGTACAGCCAGACGGCTTCGTACGCCGGGAAGAACTTGCGGTCGTCGTCGAGGACGAGGAGGTCGTACTGGGCGATCTCGCCGTCGGTGGTGTAGACCTCCGTGAGGTCGAGCGATTTCTCGGCGACGCCCGCATAGGCGAGCGTGTGGTTCATGCCGACGACGCTCTTCTGAGGCAAACCGTAGGCCCGCTTCAATCCCGGCCAGCCGTCGGGGCGATCGAGGAATTCGTGGATGAAGCCGCACCGCAACTCGGGGTGCGCCCGGAGATCGGAGATCGTGCGGATGCCCTTCGCGGCGGCGACGTCCTTCCTCATTCCGAGGGCGTAGTTGTTGCGGAAGCCGAGCGGCTTGCTCATCCGGATGCCGTGGACCGCGAGGGCCGCCGCGAGATCGGCCGGGTCTTCCTGCAGAATCTGTCGCGTGATCGTGCCGGTGTATTCCGGGTAGGCGTCGATGTCCCCCTGCGTGAGCGCGAGCCAGAGATTCGGCGTGCTGCCCAAGTCCTCGCGCTTCGCCTTGGCTCCGGCACCCTCGGCGAGCTGCACGCCCATTTCGGCGAGCAGGTACGACTCCGTGAACTTCTTCGCGCCGATGGCGACGCTCGGCTTCTCGCGATCCGGGTTCGAGCAGCCCGCGATCAGGACGAGCAGGAAGAGTGCGCAGCGCTTCATGCGGCCTCCGCGGGAATCTGCGGGCCGCGCTGGGCCCGGATGAACCGCGTGACGAACGGGTCGGCGGGGCGGTGCCAGAGGTCGGCGGGGGTGCCGTCTTGAACGATGAGACCGTCCTTCAGCAGGACGATGCGGTCGCAGAAGAAGGACGCTTCGCCGAGGTCGTGCGTAACCAGCACCACCGTCTTGCCGAGCTTTTGGAAGATGTCGCGGAGGTCGTCCTGGAGTTCGGCGCGCACGAGCGGGTCGAGTGCGCCGAGCGGTTCGTCGAGGAGCAGTGCGGCCGGGTCGAGCATGAGTGCGCGCATCAGGCCGACGCGCTGGCGCTGACCTCCCGAGAGACGCTGCGGATGGCGGTCGAGCGCATCGGCCGGGAAGCGCGTGAGCGCTGCGAGTTCATCGATGCGGGCTTCGATGCGAACGCGCTCCCACCCGAGGTGCCGGGCGAGGAGCGCGACGTTGCCCCTCGCGGTGAGGTGTGGGAAAAGCCCGCCATCTTGAATGACATAGCCGATGCGCCGCCGCAGCGATTGGGCCGTGACGCCATTCACCGGCGTCCCGTCGAAGGAAACGCTTCCCGCATCGGGTTCGATCAGGCCGATGAGCAGCCGGAGGAGCGTACTCTTGCCGCAGCCGCTCGGGCCGATGAGCACCGTCGTCTTGCCGTCGGGAATCGTCAGCGCGATCGGCCCGAGGGCGTTCCGATCCGCGAAGCGCTTCGCCGCACCGTCGAGTTGGAACATCAGGCCACCGCGACGCCTTTCCAGAAGGCCACGTACCCCGCGATGTTCTTCGCGGCGTCCTTCGGCTCCGGATAGTACCACGCCGCGTCGGGGTTCTGTTTCCCTTCGACTTCGACGGTGTAGTAGCTCGCCGTCCCCTTCCAGCCGCAGACGGTGTGCGTCGCGCTCGGCTTGAAGTGCTCTTTGCGGAGCGAGGCGGCGGGGAAGTAGTGGTTCCCCTCGACGACGACGGTCGCGTCCGACTCGGCAAGCACGGCTCCGTTCCAAGTGGCTTTGGGCATGTTGAACTCCAGAGAATTAGGATTGACCACAGAGTCACAGAGGGCACAGAAAAGACAGAAGATTTTCACCGCGGAGAAAGAAGAGGACGCAGAGAACATCCGAGAATCGGGATGAGGGAATCATCATGTCTAAAAAGGATCGCATCTGTTCCGTCTCATCCTCTCCGCGTCCTCTTCTTCCTCCGCGGTGAAAATCTTGTTCTTCTAACTGCCGATCGCCGTGAGATACATCACCGCGAAGTAACTCTGCGAATCGGTCCAAGTCGCATCGGTGCGGAGACCGCAGGCCGCAGCGCGGCGGGCGAGTTCCGCCATGTCGTACTTGTGCGAGTTCTCGGTGTGGATCGACTCGCCCCGGCGGAAGCGGATCTCGGCATCGCCGAGGCGCACGGTCTGATCGATCCGGCTCACGAGGTGCATCTCGATGCGCGAGCGCGCGGCGTTGTAAAACGCGCGGTGCCGGAACGATCCGGGGTCGAAGTCGGCGCCGAGTTCCCGATTGATCCGGACGAGCAGGTTGCGATTGAATGTGGCCGTCACGCCCAGAACATCGTTGTAGGCCGCTTCGAGCACGCACCGATCTTTTCGGAGATCGACGCCGAGCAGCAACCCGCCGCCGGGGCCGACCGAGCGCGCGATGCGGCGCAGCAGGTCATCCGCTTCGGCGGGGTCGAAGTTGCCGAGTGTCGAGCCGGGGAAGTAGACGACCCGCCGCGCACAGGCGCGGGCGGGGAGGGCGAAGTCGGCGGTGAAGTCGGCGCAGATGGGCTGCACGTCGAGCCGCGGATAGTCGTCGCGCAGTTCGTCGGCGGAGGCTTCGAGGTGCTCGCCCGAAACATCGACGGGGACGAAGCCCGCAGGTCGGTCGAGTCGGTCGAGCAGCAGGCGCACTTTGGTCAAGCTCCCGGCGCCGAGTTCGACGAGCAGGCACTTCGGTCCGCAGCGCTCGGCCATCTCGCCAGCGTGAGTCCGCATGATTCCGAATTCGGTACGCGTCGGGTAGTACTCGTCGAGTTCGCAAATCCGGTCGAACAGGCGCGACCCGACGGCATCGTAGAAGTATTTGGACGGAAGCCGCTTCTGCGAGCGGGCCAAGCCGCGCAGCACATCGGCGCGGAACCGGTCGGTTTCAACGGAGAGTTCGAGGGTCGCATTCAAAAGAAATCCCTCGCGAGTCGCAGGCCCGAAAATTGCCAGCGGGCCTCGGGCGGAAAGAAGTTGCGGTACGTCGGTCGGCAGTGCCCCGGCGGCGTCGCCCACGATCCGCCTCTCAACACGAACTGGTTGCACATGAACTTGCCGTTGTACTCGCCGACGGCTCCCGGTGCCGGTCGGTAACCGGGGTAAGCGATGTAGGGGCTAGCCGTCCATTCCCACACATCACCGGATTGTTCGCACACCGCCGACTCCCATTCGCCTTCGGTCGGCAACCGCGATCCGGCCCAGCGGGCGTAAGCATCGGCTTCGTAGAAACTCACATGGAACAGCGGCGCTTCCCGGTTGAGCGGTCGAAGGCCATGCAAAGTGAATACCGAATACCCCTCGGAACCTTGCTCCCAATAGAGGGGAGTACGCCAATCCTGTTGCCGGCGAGCGGCCCAGCCATCCGAAAGCCAGAATTCGGGTCTCCGATAACCGCCATCGTCGACGAATTCGAGGAACTCGCCGCAGGTCACGGGACAGGACGCGATCCGGAAGCTTTCCAGGAAGATGCGGTGCCGTGGCGATTCGTTGTCGAATGCAAATCCGGTGCCGCCGTAGCCGATCTCGCGGACGCCGGCGGGGAACTCGCGCCACTGCAACGCTGCGGAATGCGATGGCTTCGGATCGCCGGACAGGAGTGCCGGTCGGAGCGGGTTGAGTCCGAGAGCATGCTTCAGATCGGTGAGGAGCAGTTCCTGATGCTGCTGTTCGTGATTCAGTCCGAGTTCGACGATCCCCGCCAATTTTGAGTTGTCCGTCGTCCCGAGCAACTCGATCATCCGCTCGTCGACAACTTTCCGGTAAGCCATCACTTCCGCGACCGTGGGGCGGGACAGCAGTCCGCGTGCGGAGCGCGGCCAGCGCTCGCCGACCGCGTCGTAGTAGGAGTTGAAGAGGAACCCGAACTGCGGATGGTGCGGTCGAAAGCCGCGCTCGAACTCGGCGAGGGCGAACGTCTCGAAGAACCACGTCGTGTGGGCGAGGTGCCACTTCGGTGGACTGCAGTCGGGCATCGACTGGAGCTGATAATCTTCGATCTGGAGCGGTTCGCAGAGGCGCTCCGTCGCTTGCCGCACGGTGCGGTAGCGGTCGGTGAGGATGCCCGGTTTGGTGGGGGAAGAGTTCACCGGGTTATGATAGGCTGGGGTCGGAGCGCGGGGCGAACCGGCCCGTTTTCCCGAGCGGTGGGCGTAA
>JAYVTJ010000060.1:0-3128 GCA_043774415.1 Fimbriiglobus sp.
CGCGTGCAGCGCCATCCCTAGCCAAGCGGCGCGCGCCGCTTCGCCGATGCTATCCGTCAGCGACGGATGCCCGTGGATCATCCGCGCGATGTCCTCGGCACTCCCCTTGTACTCCATCACGGCCACGACTTCCCCGATCAGATCCGACGCCCGCGGCCCCAGGATGTGAACGCCCAGAATGCGGTCGCTCGCGGCATCGGTGATGATCTTCACGAAGCCTTCGGTGTCGTCCATCGCTTTGGCGCGACCGCTGGCCACGAACGGGAACTTGCCGACCTTGTACCCCGTCTTCGGTTCGCGCCCCGTCGCCCGCACCTGCTCTTCCGTCAGGCCGACGCTCGCCACTTCGGGCCAGATGTAAATGGCGCTCGGCAGGCAGTCGTAGTTCAAATGCGGCTTGTGGCCCGCGAGCATCTCGGCGAAGGCGATCCCCTCTTCGCTCGCCTTGTGCGCCAGCATCGGCCCGTCGATGAGGTCGCCGATGGCGTAGACCCCGGCCACATTCGTCTGGAATTGCTTGTCGACGGGGATCTTCCCGCTCTTGGCATCGAAAGTGACCCCCGCCTCGGCGAGGCCCAGCCCTGAGGTGTAGGGTCGCCGCCCGACGGCGACGAGCACTTTGTCGCCCGTGAAAGTGAGCGCCTTCCCGTCCTTCGATTGCGCCTGCACTTCGACCTGCTTGTCGGGCATCACCGTCGCCCCGGTCACCTTCGTTTCGAGGTGGATCGCGAAGCCCTGCTTCGTCAGGATTTTGTGCACGCTCGCCGCGACCTCGCCATCGCAGATCGTGAGGATACGCGGGAGGAACTCGAGCACGGTGACTTCGGAGCCGAGCCGGCGCCAGACGCTGCCCAGCTCGAGGCCGATATAGCCGCCGCCGACGATGATGAGGTGCTTCGGCACTTTGTCGAAGGCGAGCGCTTCCGTGCTGCTGACGATCGATTGTCCGTCGAACTTGAGGAACGGCAGTTCGACGCTTTCGCTCCCCGTCGCGAGCAGGATGTTCTTCGCTCCGAGTTGGGTGACGGTCCCGTCGGCGGCGGTCACATCCACCCGGTTGGCCCCGGCGAGCTTGCCCGAGCCGTAATACGCCGTCACCTTGTTCTTCTTGAAGAGCATGCCGATGCCGCTGGTGAGCGACTTCACCACGTCGTCTTTGCGGGCCATCATCTCGCCGAGATCGAGCGAGACGTCCTTCACGCGGATGCCGTGCTTGGCGAACTTGTGCAGCGCGACATCGTAGAGTTCGGACGAATCGAGGAGCGCCTTGCTCGGGATGCAGCCGACGTTGAGGCAGGTGCCGCCGAGGGCTTTGTTCGCGCGCTTCTCGATGCACGCGACCTTCAGCCCGAGCTGCGCCGCGCGGAGCGCCGCGACGTAGCCGCCGGGGCCGGCGCCGAGGATTGCCAAATCGAACGTCTCGGCCATGATCTCCTCGCGGTTGCGGTCTTTGATCGCCGAGCGGTTGGCGTGAGCCTTCCGTGGTCGTCGGACTCGACTCCGACCGAATTCCACGGAGGGCTTACGCCCACCGCTCTGGGGAGCTTCCATCAGTTTACGGGAACGCGTTCATCGCGGGGAACAACGCCGCGCCGCTCGCCTCGACCACACCTATGATGCCGGTAGGAAGATCCATCCGGAGAGTGCGGACATGGCCGAAGTGCGCGAAACGCAATTGCTCGTCATCGGCGGCGGCCCCGGCGGATACCCGGCCGCCCTCCATGCGGCCGACCACGGGATGAAGGTGATCCTCGTGGACGAAGGCGCCAAGCTCGGCGGCGTCTGCCTCAACCGCGGCTGCATCCCGAGCAAGGCCCTTCTGCACGCCGCGAAGATCATCCACGAGGCGAAGGAAGCGGCCGAACTCGGCCTGACCTTCGGCGAACCGAAGCTCGACCTCGACAAGATGCGCGCCTACGTCCAGACGAAAGTCGTCGGCAAGCTCACCGGCGGCATCGCCATGCTCTGCAAGGGCCGCGGCGTCGAGACGATCAAAGGCCACGCCGAGTTCGTCGATGCCCACACGGTGACGATCGCCGGCGACAAGCCCGAAACGATCCGCTTCGAGAAGTGCATCATCGCCAGCGGCAGCCTGCCGGCGTTCCCCAAGACCTTCCAAATCGGCGACGACCGCGTCATGGATTCGACCGGTGCCCTGCTGCTGCCGGACGTCCCCAAGCGCTTGCTCGTCGTCGGCGGCGGGTACATCGGCCTCGAAATCGGCAGCGTCTACGCCGCGCTCGGCACGGCCGTGACGGTCGTCGAGTTCATGGACGGACTGCTGACCTTCGCCGACCGCGACCTCGTGAAGCCGCTCGAAGCGAAGCTCCGGAAGGAGTTCGCGGCGATCTACCTGAACACGAAGGTGGCCTCGGTGAAGGCGACTCCGGAAGGGATCGTGGCGACCCTCGAAGGCAAGGATGTGCCCGGCGAACTGACCTTCGACCGCGTGCTCGTCTCGGTCGGCCGTCGGCCCAACTCGGCAAGTCTGGCGCTGGAGAAGGCCGGGCTGAAGGCCGACGAGCGCGGCTTCCTCAGTGTCGATGGCCAGCGCCGCACGGTTGTGCCGCACATCTCCGCGATCGGCGATGTCGCCGGGGAGCCAGGGCTGGCACACAAAGCGACGGCCGAGGCGCGAGTCTGCGTTGAAGCGATCCTGGGCGAACCGGCCGAGTGGGCGCCGCGCGGTATCCCGGCCGTGATCTTCACCGATCCGGAAATCGCCTGGGTCGGCCTCACCGAAGTGGAAGCGCTCAAGGCGAACGTGCCGCACGAGGTGCTCAAATTCCCGTGGGCGGCGAGTGGCCGGGCGGTGGCGCTGAACATCACGAACGGCCTGACGAAGATGCTCATCGACCCCGAAACCAAGCGCGTGCTGGGCGTCGGCATCGTCGGCAGCGGTGCCGGCGAGATGATTGCGGAGAGCGTGCTGGCGCTCGAAATGGGGGCCGTCGCCCGTGACGTATTGGAGAGCATCCACCCGCACCCGACGCTGTCGGAGACGGTGATGGAGAGCGCGGAAATGGCCTACGGCAGCGCCACGCACATGGCGAAGCCGAAGCGCTTGGCGAAGTGATGCAAAGGCGAGCCGACCCTGTCAAGGGTCGGGTGGATCGCCATTCCGTGAG
>JAYVTJ010000061.1:0-7546 GCA_043774415.1 Fimbriiglobus sp.
TCGCGGATGAAGGCGGCGTTGCCGGATTCGCTCCGTAACGGTATGTCACCCATCCGGTCGACGAGGTCGTACATCGAGTTCGAGTCGAGCGCGTAGTCGATGCCGCCGACCTTGGCGCTGCCGGCGGGGAGAAAGACGTTGGAGCGGTCGAGGGCGTCCATCACGTCGGTCGGGGAGAGGCCGCGGGCTTGGAGTTTCTGCCGGTCGAGCATGGCCAAGACCGTACGCAATTTTCCCCCGTAGACGACGGGCGCATTCGCCCCCGGCGACGCCATGATCATGTTGCGGACTTGGTAGCGGCCGGTGTCGTAGAGCACCGATTCCCCCTGCGTCCGGCTATTGAGTGCGATGATGCCGACGGGGGTGGTGGCCGTCGGATCGTACGGGAGGATGACGGGCGGGAGTGTGCCGGGCGGGAGGTTCGGGATCGCGGCCGTCGAGAGCGAATTGACCTGCGTGAGCGCCCCGCTCGGATCGGTGCCGTCCGCGTAGTAGTTCCGGATGATGCTCGCGCCGACGATGGAGCGGGACTCCTGCCGCATCGTCCCGGCGGCCTGCCCGGTCTGGCGCTCCATGCGCGAGGTGATGTCGGCTTCGACGTTCGTGGCCGACATGCCGCCGTAGAAGGTGAGCACCTGCACCGACGGGCTGTTGTAGACCGGCAGGATGTCCATTGGGATGCTCGCGAGCGCGACCATGCCGCCGAGGGCGATGGTCAACACCAACACGGTGATCGCCCGCGGGTTGCCGAGGGAGAAGCGGATCAGGGCGTTCATTCTGGATGCTCGGGCGAGTGGGCGGGCAATCGTGAGGTGGCGGGGAGTCAGTGGCCGGCTTTCTTGGATCCGGGTTCCGAGACGGAAACGGCGGTGCCTTCTTCGAGAGGGCCGTTGGCGCGGAGGATGACGACATCGCCGCGCGTCAGACCGGAGAGGATCTCAACTTCGACGCCGTTGTCCATGCCCGTAACGACTTGCTGGGTGCGGGCTGTTCCATCTCGGACGACGCGCACCGTGGCCTTGTTGCCGGTCGCCCGGCCCGTCAGCGTCGCGGATGGCACGGTGAAGGCCGAAGGGTGGCCCGCCTCCAGGAGCATCGTCACTCGGCCGTACATGCCGCGGGTCAGCCGGCCGTCGGGGTTGGGGATGTCGATCTCCGTCCGCATCGTCCGCGAGGCTGAATCTTCGGACTCCGCCACCCGTGCAATGGCCGATTTGAGGCTCCGTCCCGGGAGGGCGTCGATTTCGACGGTGGCTGGGTCGCCCGCATTGGCGTAGGGGACATCGCGGTCGGGCACTTGTATGACGACGGTCATTTTGTCGATCCGTTCCACGACCAACAGCGGAATGCGGTCCCCTCCGACATCCGCGGATCGGATGAAAGCGCCCCGGTCGAACGACTGTTTCGTGATGACCCCGTCGTAGGGCGAAACGATGACGGAGTAGGCGACCAGCACCCGGGAGCGCTCGAGTTCCGCGACGGCGACTTTGACTCCCGCGTGGGCTTCGTCGAGGTCGGCCCGACTCTGATCGATCTTGGCTTTCGCCGCGACGAACCGCTGCTCGGCCGCGGTGACACTTTCGATCGAGGCACTTTCGGCTTCGACCGACGCTTCGTACTGGTCTTCGGCTTCATCGACGACCCTCGCGTCGAGGACTTTTTGGACGTTCAATTCCTTGAACCGGACCAGCCTCTTCTCTTGGAATCTGCGGTAGGCACCCTTCGCTTTGACTTGAGTTTTGGCGACGCCGACGGAGACTTCGGCCGATTTGGCCTCCGCCTCTGCGGCCACGATGCGCGCTCCCATTTGCTTGACGATCGCCTCGGCGTGTTGCACGCGGGCCGCATCGCGCTCGACTTGTTTGTCCGCTTCGGGCACGGCGATCTTTGCCAGGATCTGCCCGGCCTTTACTCGCGAGCCGAGTTTGACGTGCTGTTCACCGAGAAATCCGGAGACTTTGGCGTACAGGTCGGCCGACTCGAACGGTTCGAGCGTGCCGGGTTGGATGCAGATCCGGTCGATCCCCCCGGGCCGGGGGATCACCACCTCGACGCGGACCGAATTGCCCTTCCGGTCGGTTTCGCCGGAAGCGGGTGTGGCTCGGGCTTGTAAGAGACCGACCCCGTACCAAGCTCCGAACCCGGCGACGATCAGCAGGGGCGGGGCGAACCACCAGAGCCGGAGGCGCGGACGGACGGACGGGACGGGGGCTGGAGTCAAGGCGATGGGTGTTTCGGCGGATGATGTCGTCACGGTGAGTTTGCCCCAATATCGCAGTGCTTTAGCGCAATGTTGAATTCGGCAACTGCAAGCGCCGTGCCGAGGGCAGGAGCTGTAAAAAAACATGAAGCAACTTGGGCTTCGGTGCGGAGGAGCATGTCGGACCGAGACTTCGGGCGGTGGGAATTTCACCGGCGCGGTGCAACTCTGCCCGCGGCGTCACTCGTCCGTAAGCCGGTCCGACACCACCTTGTCGAACGCGATGCCGAACTCCCGGAGCTTCGTCCGCAGGGTCGTCCGGTTGATGCCCAGCAGGTCGCTCGCCTGGGCCTGATGCCCGCGCGTCCGGCGCAAGGCCCGCGTGAGCAATTCCCGCTCGACCTCGGCCAGCACCCGGTCGTAGACCTTCGGCTGTCCATCCCCCAGCAGGGTTTCGATCCGTTCGGCCAAGTCGAAACCCGGCGGGGCGTTCCCCGCCGGTGGGGCGGAGGTCGCCGAGGGCCAGGCGTCGATCCCGATCACCTGCCCCTGGGTATTCAAGATCGCCTGCCGGACGACGCCCTGAAGCTCCCGGACGTTGCCCGGCCAATGGTGAGCCCGCAGTCGATCCGACATTTCCGGGGCGAACGCGCGCACATCCCGCCCCATATCGCGGTTGTAGCGGCCGAGGAAGTGATGCGCCAGTTCCGGGATGTCTTCGGCCCGGTCGCGCAGGGCCGGCACCGAGACGGTGACGACCTTGAGGCGGTAGTAGAGGTCGTTGCGGAACGAGCCCGTTTCGATGGAGCGTGCGAGGTTCTTGTTGGTGGCCGCGATCACCCGGACATCGGTGGCAACCGTATTGTGGCCGCCGACGCGCTCGAATGTCTGCTCTTGCAGCAGGCGGAGCATCTTGGCCTGCACCGGCAGCGGCATGTCGCCGATCTCGTCGAGCAAGATCGTGCCGCCGTCGCACTGCTCGAACTTGCCGATGCGCTGCCGGTTCGCCCCGGTGAACGCCCCCTGCTCGTGGCCGAAGAGTTCGCTTTCCACAAGGCTCTCGGGGAGGGCCGCGCAGTTGATCGCCAGGAACGGCTTCCCGGACCGGCGGCTGTGCTGGTAGATGGCCCGCGCCACCAGTTCCTTGCCCGTGCCGCTCTCGCCTTCGATCAGCACGTTCACATCCTGGGCCGCCACGCGCCCGATGGCCTTGCACATCGCCTGGATCGCGGGGCTGCGTCCGACGATGCGGTCCCCGTCCGCCTCGCCGGGGAGGGCCGCGGGCGTCCGCATCAGGCGGGCCGCTTCGAAAGCCGAGGCGAGCAGATGCGTGAGTTTCCCCAGGTCGAGCGGCTTCGTGAGGTAGTCGAACGCCCCGCGCTTCATCGCTTCGATCGCGGTGTCGGCGGTCCCGTGCGCCGTGATGAACACCACCTGCCGGCGCGGGTCGGCGGCGCGCACCTCGTCGAAGAAGGCGAGTCCCGAACCGTCGGGGAGTTGCAGGTCGAGCACCAGCACGTCCGGCCTTTCCTCGGCGTTGAGGGTGCGGGCGTCGGCGAGGGTGCCCGCCGTCAGAACGGTGGTATCCGGCGCCGCGAACAGTTTGCCGAAGGAATACCGGATGGCGGGTTCGTCATCGACGACGAGCAGTTTCGGCATGGTCGGCCTCCGTCCGCGGCAAAAGGAGTGTGAAGCGGGCGCCGCCCGAGGGGTCGTTGTCGGCCGTCAGATCGCCGCCGTGTTCGCGGGCGATCCGGCGGGCGACGCAGAGGCCCAATCCGGTGCCGGCCGGCTTGTCGGTGGCGAAGGGGGTAAACAGCCGGCCCAGCATCTCGGGGGCAATACCGGGCCCGCAATCCGCGACTTCCAGGCGCATCATACCTCCGTCGGGAACCGCGAGCGCGACGCGGATCTCCCCGCCGACCGGGGAGGCCTCGACCGCGTTGATGAGGAGGTTGGCGACGGACGCCAGGAGTTGGTCGGGGTCGCCCACGGCGGTCGCCGGCCCCGTGGGCGTCGCCAATGCGATGCGGACGCGACGAGCTTCGGCGCGGCCGCACACCGACGCGACGGCCCGCCGCAGGCACTCCCCGAGGTCGAGGTCTCGCCGCACGGGGCTGGGCGGCCGGGCGAAGTCGAGCAGGCCTTGCACGGTGCGCTCGACGCGCAGGATTTCGTCGAGGATCATCCGCAGCTCGTCCGGCTCCAGCGGCCGGGGCGCGTCCTTTCGGAGGGCCGCTTCGATGAGCAGCTTCGCCCCCGTCAGCGGGTTTCGGATCTCGTGGGCGACCCCCGCCGCCAGATGGCCCACGGCCGCCATCCGTTCCGAGCGGAGCAGTTCGCGCTGGCGGTCTTGAAGCTGGGCGACTACGGTCCGGACGCTCCGCAGGACGCCGTCCATCTGGCGGTCCAGTCGCCGCCAATCGCCGTGGGCCGCGACGCGGATGGAGCCGATGTCCCGGTCGAGTTCCGCCTGGGCGTCGCCGATGCGCAACTGCAACCGCGTGAACGACCGACTCCAGCCCCACGCGATCCCGCCCCCCGCGACCAGACCCGCCAGCGGGCCGAGGGTGCCGAGCAGGATCATCAGGCTCCGCGTGCGCCCGGTCAGTTCCGCGTTCGCCTCCGCCGTCTCGCCCATCGACTTCCGGTTCAGGGCCATCAGCTCGTCGCACGGGGCGATCAGCGGCCGCACGGGGTGGGCATCGGCCCAGGCGAGGTACGCGGGCACTCCGGATCCCACTTCGGGCCAGCGGGAGCGGTCGTGGAGTTCGACGAGGTACGCCCGGTATCCGGCTTCGAGACGGTCGATGAGAATCGACTCCTCCGGCCGGTTCGCGGCGACGCGCGCCTTGCCCACGGCGGCTTCGAACTGGAAGTGATCCTCGTCGAGCGGCGCCTTGCGGGCGGGGGTCGGTTCGAGGACGTAGGCGAAGCTGTGGAAGCGGACCTGGCGCAGGCGGACCTCCAACTCCTGGGCCGCTTCGAGGCTGGCCACGTCCTCGGCCAAGAGCCGGGAACGGTCCGCCTGCAAGCGGTTCAAGGAGCGGACGCCGAGCGCGCACACCGCGCCCAGCAGCAGCCCGATGCCGAGGGCGGGCAGGGTCACGGCGAGCAGGATCCGTCGGTGGAAAATCATGGCGGTGGCTCCGCGCGGAGGCGGGTCGTGCGGAGTGCGTCATACGGAAAGTGCGACCAGATAACCGGCCATGACGACGCCCGCCGCGGCGAGGATCGCCGCGACCGCGACGCCGAGCGACCACCCCGGCGTCGGGTAGGGCTCGCCGCGGTCGAAGCGTCGGAGGAACCGCGCGTGCCCGATCCCGGCCACCGCGTTCACTCCCACCCCCAAAACGATCAGTCCGACGCCGATGACCAGCGACCATCCGCCGGACCGGGCGGGGCCCGCGTCGCGGGCGGCGAGTTCGCGCAGGAACCAGCCGAAGCGGGCGACGACGAAGCCGAACCCCATCATGGCGATGCCCGTACGGATCCAAGCCAAGAGGGTTCGCTCGGCGGCGAAGCGTACCCGCGGGTCGCCGCCCGAAGCGTTTTGGGATCCGTTGTCCATGCTGTGAGCTTATTGGGAACGCTCGTGGATCTCGCGGCGAATGCCGAAGCGGGCCTTAGCCGAGCCGTCGTGTATTCGGTTGCGCACGGGACGATTGCGGCTCGGATCCACCACCGCATCAGCTCCCGACATCGGGCCGTTTCAGCACCAAGCCCCAGTGCCAAGAGCAGCAGCACAGATCCTCGTCGCGCACAAACGCGAAACCCGCCTCTTCGGCCCATCTCCGGCACGGTTCGGGCTGGGGGCGGATCTCCAGCGCGGGGCCGCGCGGGGCGCCGGGGTCGTGCTTCCAGTGAATGATGCCGAGCCGACCGCCTGGCGCGAGCGCCCGGTACGCCTCCTTCAGCAGTTCGACCGGTTCCTCGACGTGGAGAATGTTGAAGAGCATCGCATATCCGACCGTGCCGGCGGGACGACCGCACCCGTCGGCGAGGAAATCCCGCTCCTCGACGACGACGTTGGCCAATCCGGCTTTCTCCGCCCGAAGTCGGGTCACTTCGACCATCTCGGGATCGATGTCGAGCGCATGGACTTTACCTCCGACCAACTTGGCGGCCGGGATGGTGAAATGCCCATAGCCGCAGCCGAATTCGACCACGTCGATCGAACCGGCGCAGTCGAGTTTGCCGACGATGCATTCGGGGTTGAAAAACGTCCCCCAGCACGACTCGTCCGGCATCCCGCTCTCGCGCGCTTTCGCCATAGAATCAATCCTCCGCCCGGCAAGTCGTTCGACCCGTCAGTGTCCGCTGCACCGGGCACTTGGATGCCGCGACTCCCAGCGCCTCCCGGTGCGCTTCGGTGAGTGCTCCTTCGAAGGCCAACGAGTAAATCACCGCGACCGCGTCGGGGTCGGTTCGATCCAGTCGGACTTCGGCCGCGGCCGACTCCAGCGGGATCCCGTGCTTGGCGGCGTACATCTCGACGGTGATCGTCATGCAGGTCGCCAGCGCCGCTTCCAAGAGATCGTGCGGGCCGAAGCCGGAACCGGCTCCCCCTTTTTCCTTGGGCAGATCGGCGTGGGCCGAGTGCTCGCCATTCGAGAAGGCGACGCGGTGAGGGATGTCGAGGCTATGCGAGCGAATCACGAAGGCCTCTTGGTTGAAGATGCGTCGGTGCAGCTCCTTCGATGGACAGTTCTATGTTTCATGTAAAACATACCGTGGATACACCCATTGGGCCAAGGCAAACGTCGGACAGTCGAACGCACCCTAGCTCAGCAGCACCGCCGCACAGCGCAGCGATGAACTTCATGGACCTGTCGCGGCGGTGACTGCTGCTGCGACGGGTTCGGAATGCCGGCCGAACGGACGGGACTTGTCGTCGTCGATCTGGACATCACGCAAGGTTGGCACGTCCCCCACTGGGACGACAGCTCGACAATCTCGCCGATCGACAGAGCCTTCCACCGCGCCCGCATCGTCGTCCAGGCGATGTTGCCCCACGTGCCTTTGACCGTAGGGAACGGGCCTCCGTTCGATTTCAGCACTGCGATAGCAGCCGCCCTGAGTTTCTCCACCCGCACTTGCACCGCCGCCGGAGGATAAGCGTTATTGAGCGCATGATCGAGTTCTTGCTTCCGGCGTTGAAGCACGCGGCCTTTGTCCGAGTCTTTCGCCATGGCTAGCCCTCCGCCGCTGCCTGATCAGCACCGACCGCTCAGCGACATCCCAAAGAAAATTGCCGATCCCGTAGGGAAAAGAGGGACACCTTCGGCAATCACTCAAGGGGAGGTTCCAGGGAAGGCACAACCGCCCGCACTCGTCAATCGCGCT
>JAYVTJ010000062.1:0-4774 GCA_043774415.1 Fimbriiglobus sp.
GGTCTTGTAGCGTTCGTACCGCGCCGCGAAGAGGGCCGTGAGGATCGGGTTCTTCGCTCGGAGTCCGACCGTGAGGGGGCAGAACTCGGAACCGGCATCGAGGCCCGAGTGCCGCGTCGCGGCGAGTTCCTCGGCACTCAGTGGCTTCGCGGCACTCCCGAGTTTGTCGAGCAGAAACGTGGACGGCGAGATCATCGGCTTGAACGAGAGGATGAGCTTCGCCAGCGCGAGCTTGTACGCCGCGACCAGCGAATCTTCCGTGGCGTCGGCCGCATCCGAGGCGCCGAGAAACCCTTCGCAGGCCGTGCGGTAGGGGGTGTCGTTGCGGATCAGCCCGAGGATGTGATCGCTCCACTGTGCGAAGCTCTTGTCGAGCATCGCGGCATCGGCGAGGCGTTCGCCGGGGAGATCGTAGAGCTTCAGCAGCACATCGCTGAAGTTCCAATCGGAGCGCTCGAATTGGCAGGCGAACATCGAGCGGTCGCGCGTTTTCTCGGGCCAGCGGCCGCCGTGGACGAGGGCATCGCGGAACCCGGCATAGTTGAACGCGGCCCAGCCGTCATCGGGTCCATGCACGCGGAACTTGCGGAGGCGGGTGCCGGGCTTGCCGAGGCGGAAGCGGTCGGGGTCGTGGTTCTCGAGGTGGTTCAGCAGCGACGTGAGGAAGACGGTTTTGCCGGCGTTGTACAGCCCCAGCACGCCGACGCGGCATTCCGTCGTTTTGAGCCGAAAGGGGGCCATGGGGGAAGTTCGGAGGTGGGAGTGCGGAATGCGGAGTTTTGTAAGCGGGGCCGAGCGATCCGCCCATAGCCATTCGCCCGGCAACGGGGTGCATTGACCCGGCTCGGGGTATTAGGCCGGTAATTTGACGGTGGGACGGGCCGACTGCGAGTCGGACGACAATTTCGGCTCACTGCGCACCGACGTCCCACCGGGCCAGCGTCGCGGCGGCGTCTTCCGTTTGCTCGCACTGTGGGTCGCCCTTCGCGCTCGATTCGACGATGGCTTTCGCGGCCGGCGTGCCGATGCGTTCGGACCCACTCCACCATCGCCATAACCCTCGACCGCCGTAGGTCATACCGAGATTCCGATGGATCTTATCCGATTCCGGAGGAGGGTGTGGCAGGCGTTCGGAATCGGAATCGAAACGGCTCGACCCTAGTTCGGCTTGCGAGGAATTCCCGATTCGGGGGAGAATGCGGAATCTCACCCCGGACTCAGGCAGGATGCCGATGCGTTCGCTCCGGATCGCCGTGCTCGACGAGGAATTGCCCTACCCGCTCACGTCGGGCAAGCGCATCCGCACCTTCAACCTTCTCGCCCGGCTCGCCGAGCGGCACCGCATCACCATCCTCTGCCACCGCAACGCCGAACCGGGCGAAGCCGAGACGGCCCGGAAAGTCCTGCAGGATCTCGGCATCGACACCGTGATGGTGCCGCGCGCCGTGCCGAAGAAGGAGGGGGCCGGATTCTACGCCCGGCTCGCGGGGAATCTGCTGTCGCCGCTGCCATTCTCCGTGACGACGCACACCAGCCCGGAACTCGTCACGGCCGTCGCCGAGTTCGCCGAGCAGACCGAGGTCGATGTCTGGCACTGCGAGTGGACGCCGTACGCCCAAGTGCTCCGCCGGGCACTGGGCAAGCGATTGCGCCGGGTGCCGTGGGTCGTGATGGCGCACAACGTCGAGAGCCTCATCTGGAAGCGCTACGCGGAGACCGAAGAGAACTCGGTGAAGCGCTGGTACGTCCGCCGGCAGTGGCAGAAGTTCGAGCGGTTCGAGCGCTGGGCCTTTGCCCATGCCATGTGGACGGTCGCTGTCTCCGAGGACGACGCGACGCTGATCCGCGACACGCTCGACGGCACGGAGCAGACCGAAGTCGTGGACAACGGCGTCGATACCGAGTTCTTCCGGCCGCAGCGCGATGTCGAGCGCGACCCGCACCGGCTCGCCTTCATCGGCAGTCTCGATTGGCGCCCGAACCAGGACGGCTTGAAGCTGCTGCTCGATTCGATCTTCCCGCAGGTGAAAGCCGCCGAACCGCGCGCCCGCTTGTCGATCGTCGGCCGCAATCCCCCGGATTGGCTCCGCGAGCGGGCCGCGCTGATCCCCGGTGTGCAGGTCTTCGGCAACGTCCCCGATGTGCGGCCGTTCCTCGCGACCTGCGGCATGACGGTGGTCCCGCTCCGCGTCGGCGGCGGCTCGCGCTTGAAGATTTTGGAATCGCTCGCGATGGGGACACCGGTCGTGAGCACCCGCGTCGGCGCCGAAGGGCTGCGGTTGGAAGCGGGCGAACACCTGACGGTGACGCACGACGAGACCGACATGGCGGACGCGATCCTGAATGCGATGCGCGATCCCGATGCGGCCATCGACCGGGCCGACGAAGCCCAGCGCTTCATCCTGCGCGAGTACGATTGGGCGCCGCTCGCGGAAAAGCTCGAAGAAGTCTGGCGCGTCGCCGTGGAGATGCGCTCGGCCCGGTCGGCGCTGGGTTGAATGATGTTGCGTACTCCGCACCGGGACTCGCCAGAGTTCCGACAGCCTGTCGTTCGCGGGAGGTCATCGGAAGTCTGGCGACTTACGCTATGAAAGGCCTCAGCATCACTCTGTCGATTCGACCGTGACCCGCAGCGGCTCCGCGCCGCGATCGACGGTACTCGGGTCGGCGCCGCAGCCGATCATCAGGTCGGCCTTCAACTCCGCCACTTCGAGCGAACCGATCCAGACGATGCTCCGCCCCGTCTCGTGGGCTTCGACCATCAGCTCGTAGCACTTCTCGACGGTGTAGCCGAACACTTTCCGCAGCACGAGCATGACCCAGTCCATGCTGCTGATGTCGTCGTTGTGCAGGATCACGGCGTACGGCGGCTGCCGGCGCGTCCGCGTGTCCGTGTCGGTGTCCGTGTCGAGGTCGGGGAAGGCGGTGGCGGCCATGCGTCGGCTCCGGAGCGCAGTTCGCTGAAATCGCATCTTACCACCGGCGTCGCTATCGTAGAACTCCGGAGAGTCCCCTTCTCCGTTCCCATGACCTTGAGGTGTCCGATGAAATGGCGCAATCGCGGGCTCGGCTTCGGTGCCCTGCTCGCACTCGCGGGATTGACCTTCGGCGTCGCCCTCGTGGGCGAACCGAAACCGGCCGCGGCCCAACTCAAAGCGGAACCGCCCGTCAAACCGAGCAGCGAGCTGACGACCGACCTCGCGCTCATCCCCGGCAACGCCGGCGCGTTCGTCCACGTGCAGGTGGCGAAGGTCTGGAAGAACGACGCGATGAAGGAGATCCGCAAACTCTCCGAGAAGGCCGGGCCGAAGGCGCTCAAAGCCCTCGATGCCGATTACAAGCCGATGCCCTCGACGCTCGACCGCGTCACGATGGTGATGCTCCCCGAGAAGGGGCCGCAAATCGAACCGAAGATCATCACGATCCTCGCGTTCAACGAGCCGTTCGTCGCGGACGACGTGCGCAAGCTCTATATGCCGAAGGCGGAGCCGAAGAAGGCCGGCGGCAAGACGTACTACTCCGATGAGATCCAAGGGGTCAGCCTGCACTTCGCCGACGACCGCACCATCGCCTTCGGCGACGCCGAGACGCTCCCGGCCTTCCTCAAAATCGCCGGCCATCCGACGGGGCCGCTCCGCGATGCGCTCGCCGCGAACGCGGGCAAACCGATGATCGCCTGCGTGAACCTCAAAGAGATCGCGGCCTTCGCCGCACTCGAAGGGGGTCTCCCGCCCGACCTCAGGCCGCTACTGAAGGCCGAGCGCGTCACTGTGACGGCCGACTTGGACAAGCGCGTGACGCTGACCGCCGGCATCGGCTTCGGGAGCGACGACGATGCGAAGGCGGGGGATGTGGCCCTGCGGAAGGCCGCCGACCTGGCCCACGTCGAGCTCAATCGCCCCCGGATGGATTTCGAGCAGGCACTCTTCGATCCGAAGAAGTCCGCGAAGGGCAAGTTCGAAGAGTTGAGTCGGGCCGTGCTCGCCTTCGGCGGTTTGGCCGCGTTGAACACCGCCGACGAAATCCTCGGCGACCTCCCGTTCAAGCGCGACGGGGCGATCATCGCGGCGAAGTTCGAACTCCCCGAGTGGGCCACGCAGTACATCGCGGCGGCGCTCGTCTCGGCCGGGGTCGCGCTGCCGGGCGTCCAGAAGATGCGCAACGCGGCGGCGGTGCAGGTGAGCCAGAACAACCTGAAGCAGATCGCGCTCGCGATGCACAACTACCACGACACCCACGGCTCGTTCCCGCCCGCGGCCATCTGCGACAAGAAGGGGAAGAAGCTGCTGAGCTGGCGCGTGGCCATCCTGCCCTACATCGAGCAGGACGCGCTCTACAAGCAGTTCAAACTCGACGAACCCTGGGACAGCGCAAACAACAAGCCGCTGAGCGCCACCCTCTTGAAGGTCTACATGGATCCGCGCTTGCCGAACAGCACCGGAGCGACGCACTACAAGGTCTTCGTCGGCCCTGAGACGCCGTTCGACTGGCTGCAGAGCAAGAAGATCACCGATATCACGGACGGCTCGTCGAACACCGTCATGGTGATCGCGGCCGGGGATGCGGTGCCGTGGGCGAAGCCCGAGGATTTCGAGTTCGATTCGACGAAGCCGCTGCCCGATCTGTCGAAGCCCTTCCCGCAGCTGATCATGTCCTTCTGCGACGGCTCGGTGCGCTCGATCAATCCCGCGATGAAGGACTTCGAGAAGATCATGAAGATCATCATCGGCGCGAGCGACGGGATGGTGACGCCTGACTTTTGATCCCTGTTTTA
>JAYVTJ010000063.1:0-6276 GCA_043774415.1 Fimbriiglobus sp.
CCCGACCAACCGCTGGACCAGCTACGAGTCGCCGAACGAAACGGACTGGCTCGAAGTCGATTTCGGCTCCGAGAAGGAGTTCGCCCGCGCGGAACTGGCGATCTACGATGATCGCGGTGGAGTTCAGCCGCCTACGAACTATGAGGTCGAAATCTGGGACGGGAAGGCGTGGCGACCGGTCGCGAACGCCAAGAAGGTACCCGAGAAGCCGACGGGTGGCCTGGTCAACGGAGTGCGGTTTGACCGCGTGAAAGCGGGGAAGCTCCGGATCGTCTTCTCGCACGCGGGCAAGGCCCGCAGCGGCGTGTCCGAGGTCTCGGTCTGGAACGAGTGAACGCCCCGTCTGCGTCCCGCGGCACGAGTGTTTCAAACTCTTTCACCCGCACAACGGAATCGCTATCGGGCGAGAAACGACCCTTGCCTCAAACACCCCGGACCGAGAAGCGCTCCACCGCCTCGGAAACCGCGCGGGACTTCGTGATCGGTATGTCGGACGCCCCGACCGTCCCTTTCACTCTGGCGGCGAGGTGCGACAGGGCGATGGTCAGGGCGCTGTTTTTGGCGGCCCGGATCGTGTCCACGACCGCCGCCACCTTATCCCCGTCCTAGTCGTAGGAGCGGAGGACAGCGGCGACCTCGGCGGCTTCCTGCTGCGGCATCTCCTCCATCTCCCGCTCCTCCCCGGCCCGTCCGGAGGCGAAGTGTTCGGCGTCCGTCCCTCCGAGTTCGACGCGCCGTTCTCCCCGGTAAAATGCGCGGCCGGGAACAGCCATTCCCAAATCCGACCGAGAAGAACCATGCCTTCCGCACCGCCGATCTCGGAACGGGGGCTGACGGCGCCCGAGCACGCGAAGTTCGAACGCGTGAGGGATCGGCTCGTCGCGGTCGCCGCAGCCGCGGGGCGAGCGCTCCGGGTCTGCGAAGCGACCGGCGAGGGCCCCCACCGTCGGATCGTGTTCGGCCGGGGACCGATCGCGCCGCCGCTGTTCGCCCGGCCCGCGATCCGGTTCCTCGAAGTCGGGGATGTCGAACTCGCGTCCGAATTCGAGCGGGCGCTCGCGGCGGGGTGAAAACGGCGGTGCGCCCGCCGGTCCGCGCAGCCCGATTACAATCCCGGGATTGTCATCCCCTCGGGACGGCGGTTCGGGGTGCCGAGGCGGGGCTGCGGACCCCGGTCGCAGTTCGCACGACCCGGCGTTCGACTTCCTCGTCGCGGTGGTCTTCCGGCCGCGGGTGGAACCTGCGGGCCGAGTCGCCATCGACCGCGGCGGGCGAGTTCGACGCCTTCACCGATCCGGTGCGGCCAGAGGCGGAGGGGGCAGGATTCGAGACCGCAGTCCATCCCGCGGGCCGAGGATCACCCCGCGGTTCGGCGACCGGGCGAGTCTGCACTCGCCGGTGTGAAGCCGGTCTCTCGGCGGAACGCAGGATCGTGGGGCACTGTCTTGCTCCGGTTGGCGACAGCCCTCCACCCGCATTCGGAGCCACAGTCATGAGCAAGCGAGCCACCTGGAAAGAGCATGGTAAGCACGGGGAACTGACCGAGAAGACCGACCTGCCGGACAGCGTCTTCGCATTCCCCGGCAAGCGGAAAGAGCCGCTCACCGACGCAAGCCATGTCCGCAACGCCATCGCGCGCTTCGATCAGGTCGAAGATGTCACCGATTCGGAGCGCGAACAGGCGTTCGCCAATATCAGGAAGGCGGCCGAGCACTACGGCGTCGAGCTGACCGCGGCGTCTTGGAAGGAGTTGGGGAAGCCCCGCGGGAAGAAATGACCGAGAATCGGGTCGGCCTTGATCGGCCAGCTTTCTCGCGCCCGATCCAGTTCGAGTGAGGGAGGAAGTGGGAGTGTGCCCTTAGTTCTGGCTGCCGTCGTGGCAGGACAAGAAGCGGACGTGAAGTTCGTTGGACCGGCGGCGATCGCGGTGCCCCAGCCGCACTACTGCACGAAGATGGTCGAGTGGACCCACGCCTTCGGCAAAGTGCCCATCCACATCCACGAGCTGGACGCGGAGTGGGCGATGCGCCCGGTGCATCCTTCACCGCAGCGGCCAATATTTCGCCATTGCATTCATCACATTTGCAGCAATCGCCCCAAACGCACAAAACGCTTGAGTACGTGTTGGCCCTCTTGCCGATAGTCGAGAGTGTCGTCATGTATGGAGGCCAGACAATGCGGTTCGGACGTGCCGGGTTCGCTATAGCCACCTTCGCGGGATTCGGCTCGGAGTCGGTCGTTTCTGCGCAACTACCCACACCGCCCAAGCTCGTGGCCCCGCCGCTCGGCAAGGGCAAGCCCGATGCGCCCCCCGCTCCGCCGGATACGATTCTGAAGGACGGCGAAACCCCCATCGACCTCGGCAGTGCTCTGCAACTGGCGGGCGTGAAAAATCCGGAAATCCTGCTGGCGCGGGAGCGCATCACGGAAGCCTCGGCCAGCAAGCAGTTCGCGGCGGCGCAGGCGCTGCCCAGCCTCAACGCCGGCGGCAACTACAACCTCCACCGCGGGCCGCTGCAACAAGCCAACGGCAACATCCTGAAGGTGGACCGCGATGCCCTCTACGTCGGCCTGGGTGCGGCCGCCGTCGGTGCGGGCACCGTGAACATCCCCGGCCTGTCGTACACGCTCAACGTCGGCACCGCGTGGTTCGACTATCTGCGGTCGAAGCAACTCGTCGCAGGCCGCGTCGCCGCGGCCCGCACCGTCGAGAACGACACCCTGCTGCGCGTGTGCTTCGCCTACACCGACCTGCTGAGGGCCGACGCACGGCTCGCCATCGCCGGGCAGAACCGGGCCGAAGCCGCGGAGCTCGTGCGGATCACGGAAGCCTACGCCAAGGCCGGGCAGGGGCGGAAGGCGGACGCCGACCGGGCCACGGTCGAACTGCGCCGGCGCGATGCTGAGGTGACGCAGGCGGAAGCCGACTCGCTCACCGCCTCCGCGCGCCTCGGCCGGCTGCTGAGCCTGGAATCGACGCTGCGGCTGCGGCCGATCGACGGCTGGGCCGTGCCCGCGCCGATCGTGCCCGACCCCGTGCCCGCGGCGGAACTCGTGGCCATCGCCCTCATGCAGCGGCCGGAACTGGAAGAGCGTCGGGCCGAGATCCGGGAATCCCTCTACGCCCTGTCGAACGCCAAGCTCCTGCCCTTTTCCCCGAACGTGATCCTCGGCTTCAGCACGGGACAATTCGGCGGCGGGAGCGACCTCGCGGCATCGGCGGGAGGATCGCGTTTTTCGGTCTTGGACAATCGCGTCGATTTCGACGCCGCCGTTTTCTTCACGTTCCAGAATCTCGGCGTCGGCAACGCCGCCATCGCCAAGGGGGCCGCGAGCCGGGTCCGCCAGGCGAACCTCCGACAGCAGGAGACGTTCAACCGCGTGCGCGCCGAAGTTGTCGAAGCCGACGCGCGCTCGCGGGCGCGGTTCCTCCAAATCGACGCGGGTTCCAAAGCGGTCGAGGCGAGCCGGCAGGCGTTCGACCAGGATCTCGCCCGCATCCGGGGGCGCGAGGGGCTGCCCATCGAGACGATCGACAGCCTCCGCCTGCTCGGCCGGTCGCGCTACGAGTACCTCGACGCCATCCTCGACTACAACCGCGCCCAGTTCCAGCTCTACGTGGCGATGGGTCAGCCGCCCGCGGCGGCGCTGGCGCGCCCGGTTCCTCCCGGCCTCGCAAAGCCGCCCGCTCCGAAGCCGCTCGCTCCGGAGAAACCCTGATGCGCCGCAGACTCGCGCTCGCCCTTGCTGCGGGCTGCTCGGCGGCGGGGCTGACATCGACGGGTTGCCGAACGGCCCCGGCGGTTCGGCGCGACGCCCCGCCGGCCGTGCGGCCGGCACCGTCGCAACCCGTCCTCCGGGCATCGGCCCAGGCGCCGATCGACGACAAGCCCCTTCCCTCCGAAGTGACTTTGCCCGAGCGGGACGCGAATATCGACTTGGCCTACGCGCTGGAACTGGCGGGGGCCGCCAATCCGACCATCGCCCTGGCGCGGGAAACGGTGGCCGAGGCCCTGGCCCGGCGGCAGGAAGCCTACGCGCTCGTGCTGCCGAGCTTGTCCGCCGGGGCGAACGTCCGCATCCACACGGGGCCGGTGCAGCGCTCGGGTGGGGCCATCTTGGATGTGGACAGCCAAAGCCTTTATGCCGGGTCGGGCGCGCGGGCCGTCGGCACGGGCACCGTCGCCATCCCCGGCGTCCGCGCGGTCTACCCGTTCGCCGACGTGGTGCTCGGCCGTCAACTCGTCCGCCAGCGCGTCGCCGCGGTACGGGGCGATTCCGCGGCCGTGCAGAACCTCACCCTGCTCGACGTTGCGACGACCTACCTGGGATTGCTGGAAGCGGACGCGGCTCTCGAAGCCCTGCGGCGCGGCGAATCCGACTTCGCGGAGATCGCCCGGCTGACGGCCCAATACGCGAAGGCCGGGCAGGGCCGCGACGCCGACGCCCGCCGCGCCGAGGCGAACCTCGAACTGCTCCGCCGGGAAAGGGAGGAAGTCCGCGGCGAACGGGGCGCCGCCTCGGCGCGGCTGGCGGGGATGCTGAGCCTCGACCCGACGCAGACGCTGCTCCCTCCGGGTGGGAGGCTCTATCCGCTCGGCTTCTTCGACCCCGCGATCGACTTGGACTCGCTGGTGCTTCAGGCGCTCCGGAACCGGCCGGAGGTCAACGCCCGCGCCGCCGAGGTCGCGGAGTCGAACATCCGGCTCCGTCAGGAGCAGCTCCGTCCGTGGCTGCCCACGGTGGGGTTCGGATTCAGCGCCGGAAGCTTCGGCGGCGGCAGCGACTCGACGGGCGCCGCCTACGGCGGTTTCGGTACCCGCACCGATTTCGACGCGGTCGCCGTCTGGAATGTGCAGAATCTCGGCTTCGGCAATCGGGCCTTGCAGCACCGCGGCCGCGCCCGCGTCGGTCAGGCGGTGGCACGGCTCGATGCGACCCAGAACCGCATCCGCGACGAAGTCGCGGAGAGCCTCGCCCAGATCCGCTCCGAGCGCACCCGCATCGAAACGGCGCGGAAGCGACTGGCGACGGCCCAGGAAGGCTTCGCCGAGGAGATGGCCCGCATCAAGCAGGGCGAAGGCCGGCCGCTCGAAGTGCTCGACAGCACCCGCCAACTGACCGAATCCCGCCTGGAATTGATCCGGGCGATCACGGGCCACAACGTCGCGCAGTTCCGGCTGCTCGCCGCCGTCGGAACTCCGCCCGGCGCGGCGGCCCCCTCCGCACGTTGACCGCTCACACTTCGAGCGGTTCGTCCTTGTCGCCGAGCTTGCGCGGGACGACCAGCGAGTAGACGCAAGGCACCACGAAAAGAGTCGTGACCAGCCCGGCCACCAGACCGCCGAGGACAGCGCGGCCGAGGGGCACGTTCGCCTCGCTCCCCCGCGCCAGCCCGAGCGACATCGGCACCAGCGCGAAGAAGGTGGCCAGCGCCGTCATCACGACTGGCCGCACGCGGATGGCCGCCGCCTTGCGGATGGCCGCGTCGGGCGTCACGCCCTCCGTCTTCTGGAGATTGGTCGCGAAGTCGGTGAGCAGCACTGTGTTCGACACGACGATGCCGACCATGAAGATCACCCCGAGGAGCGACTGCATGTTGAGGGCCGTGCCCGTGATCGAGAGCACGAGTACCACGCCGATGACCCCGATGGGCACCGCCGACAGCACCACGATGGGCGTGACGTAGGACTTGAACAGGGCCACGAGCAGGAAGTAGATCAGCAGCACGGCCGCGGCCATGCCCATCGCCTGGTACTTGAAGGTCGTGTTCATCTTTTGGAACTCTCCGCTCAGCGCGATCTTCGCCCCTTCCATCGGCGTCGGCTCCGCAGCGGCGGGATCGTAGGCGGTCCACGTGCCGTCCTTGCGTTCGCGGCCGAACTTGGCGACCGACCGCTTCACGTCGTCGGCGACGTGGCCGAGGTCGCGCCCGTGCACGCCCATCGTCAGGTCGATCGTCGGCTGCAAATTCGTGTGGACGATCTCGGACGGCACCTCGGCCTTGCGCAGCGTGGCGATGGTGCGCAGGGCGATCGGCTTCTTCTGCGTCGGGCTCGTCAGCGGGATGTCGAGCAGCGTGTCGAGGTCGGCGATCGACTGCTCCGGGTAGGAGACGCCGACGTAGTACTGGTTGTGACTGACGGGGTCGATCCAGAAGTTCTTCTTGTTGAACTGCACGCTGGAGTTGAAAGCCGCGACGATGTTCCGCATCACCTCCATCTGGTTCAGCCCGAGCGAAGCCGCCTTCGCGCGGTCCACGTCGATGACGTAGAG
>JAYVTJ010000064.1:0-3785 GCA_043774415.1 Fimbriiglobus sp.
GCGAATGCCAACTTTCAAGACGGCGTCATCGTCCACTGCGACTTTGATGTCCCGGTGACGATCGAAGAAGATGTGGTGGTCGGCCACGCGGCGGTGGTCCACGGGAAGCGCGTCGGTGCCCGCGTCCTCGTCGGCATCGGCGCCCGGTTGCTCACCGACTCGGACATCGGCGAAGACAGCATCATCGCGGCGGGGTGCGTGGTGCCGCCCGGTATGGTCGTGCCCCCGCGCAGCTTGGTCATGGGCATCCCCGGCCGCATCGTGCGAAGCGTGAAGCCCGAAGAGATCGAGCGGACGCGGATGACGAACGAGCGCTACCGGATGCTCTCGCGCCAGTACGCCGCGGGGGAGTTCGCGTGGATCTGAGCGACCCGACCTATGCGGTCCGCCGCGCCGACATCGATGCGAAGCAGGCGATCCTTTCGCGCTTGCTCTCCGAGTTGCAGTGCGAAGCCGTCGTGCTGCTGATGCCGGCGCACGTGGCGTGGTTCACGGGCGGTATGAACGTCCGCGGCCTCATCGCCGATGGTGAACGGCCCGGCATCTACACCAACGGGCGCCAGCGGTGGCTGCTCTGCAGTAACACCGATAGCCAGCGCCTCTTCGACGAGGAACTCGACGGCCTCGGCTTCATGCTGAAGGAGTGGCACTGGGCCAGCGGCCGGGCGACGCTGCTCGGCGAACTCGTCGTGAACAAGAAGGTGGCGAGCGATCGACCGTATCCGTCGATGCCGCTCATCAACGATAAGCTCCGGCCGATCCTTCGGTCGCTCATGCCGTCCGACATCGGCCGCTTACGCGAGTTGGGTCTCCTGGTCGCGCATGCGCTCGAAGCGACCGCGCGGAAGATTGAGCGCGGTGAGACCGAAGAGGACGTGGCCGGGGCGCTCGCCCACCGCATCTTCCACCGGGGGGCCGATGCGCACGCGATCAGCGTCACGGGCGAGGGGCGCGGGGGGACTTTCCGCCGCGCGGGGTACACGCAGACGAAAGTCGAAACGGTTTGTACGCTCCAGGCGACGGCCGGCCGCGATGGGCTTTTCGCCACCGCGAGTCGGACGATCTGCTTCGGTCCGCCGACGGAGGCGTACCGCGCCGAGTTCGATGCGGCGTGCCGGGTCGCGGCGGTCGATCGGCTTGAAAGCCATCCGGGCGGCACGATCGCGTCGGCCGTCGATACGGCGAGCGCGATGCTGAAAAACACCCCCTTCGAACACGAGTGGCGCCTCAGCCCCGCGGGCTACGGTACCGGCTGGTTCCCGGCCGACGAACTCCGCAAGGCGGGCATCGACGAGAAGTTCGTCGCCGATCAGGCCATCGTCTGGCAGGCCCGCGTCGGCGCCGCCGGGATCGTCGATACCGTCCTCGTCGGCGCGGGGGCGTCCGAAGCGATCACCCCGACGGAGCAGTGGCCCTTCAAGCGCATCACCCTCTTGGGTGCGGCGCATCACATCCCCGATCTGCTCGTACTCTGAACGCGCCCCGGCAAGCCTGCGAACCTGCGGGATTCGCGCCTCGCCCCATCGGCTCGCGCCTTCTCATTCTCCACGCAAAATGCTTGACAGCATCGGGCGGCTCGCTATTGTCCCGCCGCGACAGACACCGAACACGACCGGCGTGCCCGCGCACTCCACGGCGACCGACCATTCGGGGGAATGGCCGTCCGCCGGCGCGGCGCACCGGTCCGATCCACGCGACGCAGAGGGGAAGTCGATGGCCCGCATCCGCACTCGGTTGATCGCCGGCGGCCTGTTCGCCGGACTCACGGGGGTCTTCGGCGCCACCGTCGGCTGCTTCCCGCAGCAGACCAAAACCAACCGCGCCCAAGTCGCCGACGATCCCGAAAAGGACGTCAACGCGACCGTCGGCATGAAGACCGTCGTCGGCAACGCCGAGCCGGTGCCCATCTCGGCCGTCGGCCTCGTGTACAACCTGAAGGGCACCGGCAGCTCGCCGGCGCCGGACGGCTGGCGCTCGATGCTCGAAAACTCCCTCAAGAAGCGCAAGCTCAGTCCGAAGGAGCTGCTCGACGATTCGACGCGCACGACTTCGCTCGTGCTGATCTCCGGCACCGTGCCGCCCGGTTGCCGCGGCCAAGATCGCTTCGACCTGACCGTCACGCTTCCCTCGGGGAGCAAGACCACGTCGCTCCGCGGCGGCACGCTCGAAATCTGCGACCTCACGAACTTCGAATCGGCCGGGAGCGCCCGCAAGCAACTCACCGAATCGGGCATCCCCGTCGGGAAGACGCCGCAGGCCGACGGCAACGCATTCATGACGGGGAGCCGGCTCGCCGTCGGCGAAGGCACCCTCGTGAGCGGCCAACTCGTGCAGGCGAAGGAGACGACTCCCGCCGAAGGGGAGGAAACCCCGGTGGCCAGCACGAACGGCGGCGAGAAGATCGCGAAGGTCTGGAACGGCGGCGTCTGCCTCGTCGATCGCCCGTACTTCTTCCTGCTCAACGACTCGGCGCCGCAGCCGCGCCTCGCGATGGTGATCGCGTCTCGCCTCAATACCGTCTTCCACGGCTCGACCGATCGCGGCAACAAAGTCGCCGAGGCGAAGGTGCAGGGCAAGCCGCTCGTCGCCGTCTTCGTGCCGCCGACGTACCGCCACAACCACGGCCGCTTCCTCATGATCGCCCGGCTCGTGCCGCTGGTGAACGTCGGGCCGAGCGACCCGTACCGCAAGAAGCTCGAAGCGGAACTGATCCAGCCCGAGACGGCGATCATCGCGGCCGCGAAGCTCGAAGCCCTCGGCAGCGACAGCGAAGAAGCGCTCCGCGTCGGCCTCGAAAGCAATTCTCCGTGGGTGCAGTTCGCCGCGGCGCAGTCGCTCGCCTACCTGGGCAAAGCCGACCCGACCGCCTCCGCGATCCTCGGCCGGCTCGCCGAGCGGCACTTGGCACTCCGCACGCACTGCCTCAAGGCGCTCGCGTCGCAGGACGATGCTCACTGCATCGATCAACTCGGCGAACTGATGAAGTCGAAAGATCCGTCGCTGCGATACGGGGCTTTCACCGCCATGCGGCTCATGGACGAGAACCACGACTCGGTGCGCGGCCGCAAAATGGCGAACTCGTTCTGGGTCCACAGCGTCGCCGCCGACTCCGAAGCGCTGGTTCACTTGACGACCGAACGCCGCAACGAGATCGTGCTCTTCGGAAGCGTCTGGCCGGTGCGCGGGCCGTTCTCATTCCCGCTCGGCACCGACTTCACCGTGACGCTCAAAGAAGGGGCCGAGTCGGTGCTCATCAGCCGCATCGTCACGAAGGACGGCGAGCCGACGACCGTCGACGGGAAGTACCGCGCCGACCTGAACTACATCCTGAAAGGGATCGCCGAGATGGGCGGCAACTACGGCGATGCCATCGAGTTCATCCGCCGGGTCAACGGGGCCGACTGCCTCGGGGCAAAGCTCGCCGTCGATGCGATGCCGCGCGGCATCACGCTCCAGCAGCTCGCCACACTTGCCCGCACCGATTCGACAGTCGCCAAAGCGAACCTCGAAGTCGAGAAGTCGTCGGGCGGCGATGTTCTGCAAGTCGGGTACGAAGCCCCCGGCGAACCGAAGCCGCTCGAAAAGGCGCCGATCGTCGAAATCGAACCGCTGAACCTTCGCGGCGGCGGTCGGCTCTTCGGACCGCGGCAACCGGAGACGAACGCCATCGGCGCCACACTGGGCGAACGGAAATAATCGTCACGTCAACAATGGACTGACACCGTAGGGTGGGTCGAGTCTCGAGA
Source organism: Fimbriiglobus sp. (assembly GCA_043774415.1). Classification (GTDB taxonomy): domain Bacteria; phylum Planctomycetota; class Planctomycetia; order Gemmatales; family Gemmataceae; genus JALHQU01. Next base: position 3,747 of record JAYVTJ010000064.1, read on the forward strand.
CCCACCGTTCGCCTCGGAGTGAGGCGGTGGGGCTCGAAG
>JAYVTJ010000065.1:0-3400 GCA_043774415.1 Fimbriiglobus sp.
CGGTGCGGCCCTCCGGATCGGAATCACCCGTGTGATTTCGGAACGTGCTAGCGCGGCAACCACTTGCGTGCGAATCACCCCCGCACCAAGAACCCCAGACCGAACGCCAGCCCGAGCAGCATCACCATGCCGACGGCGAGGACCGTCGCTTTCGCGCGCGAAATGACGATGGCATCGGTGTAGTTCTGCGGGTCGAACGTCGGCGGATGCACCGGCTGCGGCGGACGGGCGTTCTTCACCGGCAGCGGCAGGGGCGTCGAACGCGGGGCGAGCAGCTTCTCGAAATCCTTGCGCTCGAACAGCGGCATCTCTTCAAGCGGGATGGAAGACCTCGTCGGCTCCGGCCGGGCGGCATGCGTTTCTTCAGTCGCGGAAGCGTGCTGTCGGGAACCGACGGTGAGCAGGAGTTCCGTCAGCTCTTCGCCGAGTTGAGATGCACTCGGCACGAGCATGCTCATATTGCAGCGCGGACACTCGACGGGCGTCCCGATCTTGCGGGTCGCGATGCTCAGTTTGCCGTTGCAGGTCTCGCACCGGAATCGGATGGGCACGGCCGGTCTCCAACGCATTCGAGCGCTCGCCGTTGAGTCGGAAAGACTCGCTTCGGCTTCCCCCATTCTTCCATCCGGAGCGGAGCGGTGCAACAGCGCGCTTGACCCGCGGCCGGAACCGGGAACAATGGAGGCGGTCGAATCGGTTTTTCCCGCACGCAGGCCGAGGTTCCGCGATGGCACGACAAGGATTCTTCGCACTCGGCCTGCTGATGCTCGCCGCCGGGGGCGCATCCTCCGAAGACGCCGTCATCATGCGCGACGGCTTCACCCTGCGCGGGAAAGTGTCCAAAGAGCGCGAGGCGGTCGTCGACAGCCAGGGGGGGACCTTCACGTTCCCGCGACTGGCCTCGTTCGATGTCGTGGAGGTCGGCCCGAAATTTTACTTCTACAGCACGCACTCGCGCAAGGGCGCGGAGATCGAAAAGGACGTCCCCAAAGAGAAGCTGGTCCGGTTCACCAAGCAGTCCCCCGGCAACCTCGGCCGACCGCTGCCGGGCCTCGGCGAACTGCGGATGGGGGAGTTCAACGCCGGCTGGCGGCGGACGATGGAGATCGGCCCCAAGGGGGGTGGCGCCGAAAAGATCGATCAGATCATCACCTACATGGACCCGCAGACGATCTACGTCGTGTCCATCACGCACCGCTGGCGCCAGGCTTACGACACGAAGGACTTCGGCACCGAGCAGATCCGCAAGCTGCTGAGCACCCACCCCGACACGCGCGACAGCATCTTCGGCTTCGTCGATCCCGTCCGCCGCATCGCCATCGCCTCGTTCCTCAAGGACATCGGCTGGCTCGGCGCCGCCAAGGGCGATCTCGAAAAGCTGAAAAAGGATGCCCCCTGGGCGTGGCCGGCCGAGGCGACCGAGAAGTACGACAAGCTCGTCGCCGAGATCGACGGCGCCGAGACGCGCTGGATCACCGGCGAACTCGAAGCGATGGTGAACGCCTCGCAGTACGACACGGCCTCGAAGTTCCTCGGCGAGTTCAAACCGAAGGTCGCCGATGCGAAGGATCTCGCCAGCCTCACGGCATTGAAGGCGCGGATCGAGATCGTGCAGCCGCGCTTCGAGTCGACCAAACGCCTGCTGCGCGAAGTGATCGATCGCGAGAGCGGAACATCGCGCCGGGCCGCGAACGGCGCCCTCGGGGGCGGGGCCGTGATGCCGCAAGTGGTGTCGAAGGCGCTCGCGGCCGACATGACCGCGCTCCTCGCGGGCGGCGAAGCGGTCTTCGCCGAACTGCATCCGGACACGACTCCGCGGCTCGAACTCTTCACGAACTTGGCCGAGCAGGACGAGAAGCGGCTGAAGGCCGGGCAGGAGCCGATCACGAACGCCGACAAGCTTCTGGCACTCGCGATCACCGGCTGGCTGAAGGGGAAGAACGGCGCGGAGCCCGACCCGAAATCGGCGGTGCGCTGCTGGAACACGCGCGGGATGGCGCTGGCCTACCTCCGCAGCGATGTGCAGAACGACCGCACGGGAATCCTCAAGAAGTACATCGCGTCCACGGATCGCCTGCCGCCGGATGAACTCGCCCAGCTCATCACGCTGCTGCCGCCCATCGATGGCGAACCCGACCTCGCGAAGATCCGCGGGGCCACGAAGGTCGATGCGAAAGTCGCCGGTGCCGAGGGCGTCTCGAAGGTCGAGAGCGGCTCGATCCCCGAGACAACGGCCGGCTTCACCTACTATTTGAAGCTGCCGCCGGAATACAACCCGGGCCGCTCGTACCCGCTCATCGTGGCGCTGAACGACCCCTACTTGGCCCCCGAAAAGATGGTCGGGGCGCTCGCGGCGGATGCCTCCCGCAACGGCTGCATCGTCGCGGTGCCGGTCTGGTGCTCGCAGTTCGGCAATCCGAAGTTCGACTACCTCGGCAAGGATCACTGGATCGCCACGGCGGCGGTGCGCGAGCTGTCGCGCAAGTACCAGATCGATCAGGACCGCGTCTTCGCCTTCGGCTTCGGGCAGGGGGCCACCTTCGCGCTCGACCTCGCCATGAGCCGGCCCGACGTCTTCGCCGGCGTCGTGAGCATGGGGCCGACGCCGGTGCCGCAGTTCTACCAGGACTACTGGCGCAACGCCCAGAAGATGCCGATCTTCTGCATCACGGGGGAGATCGCGGGGGGATCGTACGACAGCCTGCGAAAGCTCTTCGAGCACTGGCTGCCGCTCGGCTACCCCTCGATGATGTGCCTTTACAAGGGCCGCGGTGTGGAGTGGTACCAGAACGAAGTGCCGGTGATCTTCGACTGGATGAACCGCAAGGTGCGGGTGCGCGGGAACGCGGCGCTGCGGCTGAACGCGACGCGGTTCGACCCCTGGCAAACGATGCGCGAGACCGACAACCGCTTCTACTGGATCGGCACCGATTCGATCAACGCCGCCAACCGATTCAAGGATGCGGAGCGGCCGGACAAACCGGCGATCCCGGCGCAGTTCCGCGGCGACATCGCCAAGAACATCGTCACCATCGACGACGTGCGCGGGATCAAGAAGGTCACGGTCTGGCTCGAGCGCGACATGATCGACTGGACGAAGCCGCTGAAGTTCAACATCCCCTCGGCCATCGCCGCGCCGAAGCCGAAGATCTACGAGCCCGACTTGCAGATCATGTTCGAGGAGCTGTACCGCACCGGCGACCGGAAGATGCTCTTCTTCGGCAGGATCGATATCGCGGTGGGGGGGTGAAGGAGGTCGGGGTCGCTGAATGCCAGCCCCGGCCTGTCGGATTGAAAGGGGCGATATCGGGAACTCGATACGACACCCGGTTAGAGCAATTTCTTTTTCATCGTAGCGGAGGTCGCCAGACTTCCGTCTGTCGCAAGGTCGGAAGTCTGG
>JAYVTJ010000066.1:0-7188 GCA_043774415.1 Fimbriiglobus sp.
GATCTCGGCACGCTCAGCGCGAAGATCGGCACGAAGCCCTACTCCGGCGACTTCAAGCAGAAGTAGGCCGTCACTCCTCCTTCGGCTTCTCGGCCTGCCACTCCACAACGGCCGCCGTCGGCGTGACGACGGCGCCGTTGCGGTAGCTGCCCGAGAGCACGAAGAGCACCGAGCGCAGTTCCTTCTTCTTGCGGTCGAACACCGCGATGCCGGTGCCGCTCGCGGTTGCACTGATCGGGAACTTCGGATCGCCGTCGCGGAAGTGCTTGGATTCCCATTTGCCCGCGAATCGGATGACGGCGATCCCATCGTCCTCGCGGATCACCTTCGCGCTTACCTCGACGGCGGTGATATCTTTCGCCTGCGGGACGAAGATGGAATCGGTGACGGGGGCGAGCGCGACGGCGAACTTCTTCGCCGCCGATTCGGGGATCGCCCACTCCGCTTTCCCCTTCGGCGGAGCGAACTCGGCCCACTCCGCTTTCGTCAGCGTCAGGCTATCGACGGCCGGCGCTCCCTCTTGTTTCCCGCCGCGGTTGACTCCGACGACCGTCGCCGCGAAGCGGGCGCCGCCCTCCTTCGTGAGGCCGAGGCCGCGGTCCGGGAAGGGGTTCACCGCCCGCGCATTCCGCGGCTTCAACTCCCCCGTGGCTTTCACGCCGTCTTCGAGCATGGCGATAGTGCCGTCGATCCACGCCTGCTGATTCTGCGCGTTGTTCTTCTTCGGGTCGGGCTTGTGGTAATGGAACGCGAGCGTCTTCCCGTCGGGCGTGACCACCCACAGCCCCTGCGGCCAGCGCTTCATCAGGTCGCGGTAGAAGTCGCCGTCGGCGTCCTTCGGCAGGCGGTCGGTATTCAGCGCGACGGGGACGAAATTCTTCGCGATGGTTCGGACGGCCACTTCCGAATTGAGGGGGCCCGCACGGAGCCCGGCCGCGTAGCCTCAGCACCGCTCCAGCGGGCTGCCGTCGCGGTCCCGGCCGCCGGCGAGCCAGACGAGCAGCGGCCGCTTCTCGGCCCGCGCTTCCTTCAGCGCCTCGGCGCCGTCGGTGTGCCAGGGGATCTGCTGCCAAGCGAAGTCCGCGGCGGGCGGCCGGATGGCGAGCGCCTTCTTGAGCAGTGCTTCGCGCTCCGGGACCTCTTGGGCTTGGAGCGGGGCGACGGCGAGTGCGATCGTGGCGATGAGCAGTGAGCGATGCATGGTGCGTCCTTCCGTGGGATAGGGGAATCATCGTCCGTGCGGGCGACTTCGCTATAGCTATTTCCATGGTACCCCGATGCGCCGGTTCCGCGCCATGACCCTCGCCTTCGGACGGGCCTCTCTCGACAGCGCCGCCGGGCGGTGGGCCGCGGTGGGCAGACACCTCGACACCTTCGCCGCCGCGTGGACGACGGCGGAGCAACCGCCCGAGATCGGCGCCTTCCTCCCGGTCGGGCCGGAAGAAGTCCGACGGGTCGTGATCGTCGAACTCGCGAAGATCGACCTCGGCGAACGCAAGCGGCGCGGACTGCCGAAGGCGCCCGAAGAGTACATCCGCGAGTTCCCCGAAGTCGAAGCCGAACTCGCCCGGCTGTTCGGGGCGAATACGACGCAGCCTTCGTCATCGCACCGCCCCGCCCGCGCCCCGGACGACATCGCCCCCGGCGATAAACTCGACGATTTCGACTTGGTCGCCCTCCTCGGCGAGGGGCAGTTCGCCAAGGTTTTCCTCGCCCGGCAGCGGTCGATGCAGCGACTCGTGGCGCTGAAGGTGTCGGGCGCACGCGGCGCCGAAGCCGAGACGCTCGCGCAGCTCGATCATCCGAACATCGTCCGCGTATACGATCGGCGCTCGCTCCCGGATCGCGATCTCCACTTCGTCTACATGGCCTACCTTCCCGGCGGCACACTGCTCGACCTGCTCGAACGCGTCCGGAAGATTTCGCAACCGGAGCGCTGCGGGAAGACGCTGCTGCACGCGGTCGATGCCGCGCTCGAGCGGCGCGGCGAATTCCCCGCCCGCATCTTCGCTCGCGCGGCAGGCGTGGGCCGCGCGGAGTTGGCCCGCGACCGTCTGCGCGCTCGGGGCTAAGCTCGCGGCCGCGCTCGACTACGCCCACCGCCAGAACGTGTTGCACCGCGACCTCAAACCCGCGAACGTCCTCCTCACGGCCGAGGGGGAACCGATGCTCGCCGACTTCAACGTCGGCATCTGCACGAAGCTCGAAGGGGCCAACGCCGCGGCGTCCTTCGGCGGCAGCTTGGCGTACATGGCGCCCGAGCACATGGATGCGTTCAGCCCCGATCACCCGCGCTCGCCCGAGAGTTTGGACGGCCGCGCCGACATGTACGGCCTCGCCGTGACGCTCTGGGAACTCGTCGCCGGCGAGCGCCCGTTCGGGAAGGAAGCGCTGAGCCGCGACTGGGGCGAGACCCTCGAACACCTCGCGGAGCAGCGCCGCGCAGGGCCACCTCCCGAATGCATCGCGAAGTTCCACGAGGGGGACGCGGTCGGATTGAAAGCGATCCTGCTGCGCTGCTTGGAGGGCGATGCCGACCGGCGACCGGAGGATGCGCGCGAGCTGGCGACCGAACTGGAACTCTGCCTGCGCCCCGCGACGCGCAAGCTCGTGCGCCCCGAGCCGGGCGGCTGGCGCGAAGTCGTCGTGCGCCATCCCGTGCTGACGCTGCTCCCCGCCGGGCTGGCGCCGAACGCGCTCGCGTCGCTCTTCAACATCGCCTACAACGGCGAAGAGATCATCCGGCACTGGGCGACCGCCGGGGCCGTCTTCGGCGACATCATCCTGGCGGTCAACGGCGTCTTCTTCCCCCTCGGCATCCTCGTTTACATTCTCGTCGCGCGCAGAGTCAGCCTCGGCGTGCAGAAAATCCGCGCCGGAATACCCGTCGGCCCGCAGGAGCTGGCGCGGCTGCGGGGGAAGTGCCTGCGGCTCGGGTCGATGGCGGCGGGGGTCTGCGTGAGCTGCTGGATCGTCGCGGGATTGATCTGGCCGCTCGCGCTGCGGCTCGTCGCCGGGCCGGCTCCCGGCGGCTTCGAAACGTATATCCACTTCCTGCTCTCGCTCGTCATCTGCGGGCTGATCGCCGCGGCGTACCCGTACTTCCTCGTAACCTTCTTGGCCGTGCGCGTGCTCTATCCGGCGCTGCTCGACGGGGGCTTGCCGAGCGCGGCCGATGGCCCGGCGCTGCGGCGCGTCGATCGGGAACTGAGCCGCTACCGCACCGTGGCCACGGCCATTCCGCTGCTCGCGGTGGCCCTGCTCGCCACACGTGGGTTATCGAATCCGACGGCCGTGGCGGTCCTCAGCATCGCCGGGTTGGCCGGCATCGCACTGGCGTTCATGTTGGAAGGGAAAACGAGAGCGGCGCTGAACGCGCTGGGTGACCGACCGGGGTGACTCCGCTGTTGCGGAGGTCGCACTCCGCGCGACGGGCCCGTCCCGCGGAGCGCGACCTACGGGCGACCCCGCCGCATGTCCGATTTCCCCATACTGAACAATTATCTCAACTTTGATTTGACCGGAGGCCATTTGCAGCGTATGTTCATAGTATACTCAATTTCACATCACGGAGTTCCCCCATGACCGACACCCTCCCGTTCACCGGCAATCGCATCGCGGCGCACTTCGAGACCCCGGAACCCGAACTTCCGAAGACGGCCCGCGAGCGCGGCAAGCTCTGGAGCGACATCGTGTTCCAAGCGGTGCTGGCGCTGAAGCACCAACTGCGCAGCACCGACGCCCACATCGTGAACGCCGCGGCCGGTGCGATCCTCGAACTGGAGCGGACGCGGATGCGCCACGCCAAGAATCTTGCGGGAAGTGAATCCGTCTCGCAAGCCCAAGAGGAATTCGAGGCCGAGGAGCGCGACGTCGGCGAGCGACAACATGCCCGGTGCGCCGCCGCGGCGGTGGCGGGGGAGTCGGAAGACTCCGCAGCGGAGCCGACGGTGTCGCGAGCCCTCGCCGAGCATGCTCGCGAAGCGCGCCGGGTCTTCACGGAGATGCACCGCGAGATGACGGAAGAGGAATCGCTGGAGTTCACCGCGGGATTCTTGCGGCATCTGGGCCGGGACGCCGACGGCGTGTCGAAAGCGGACTTCGGGCTGATCCTGCGGAAGATGAAGGCGGGCGCGGAACGCGAAAAAGTCGCGGCCTGACAGCCGCGACTCTTGGGATTCGACGGCGCTCGATCAATCCCGGATGCGCTTGAAGAAGCGGCGGACGGGGCCACTCGGCGCCGGTTCGGGGACGATGATTCCCGGCTTACTCCCCAGCAGCGCGGGCACCGCTTCGACCGGCTGCTTTTCGAGACTCAAGAGCGAGATCCGCGACTTCAGTTCCTCGGCGGCCTGACGGGTTCCTTCGGTGGCGTCCTTCTCGAAGCTCGCGTTCGTGTCCGCGTTGACTTCGAGCACGACTCCTTCGAGCGATACGCCGGCGAACAACCCGCGGCTGCGCGAGTAGGAGAAGATTTCGGACTTCAACAACACGTCGGTGGCGATCTCGGCTTCGCGGCCGAGCGGTCCGGCGGCGACCGAAGCATCGGCTCCGAGCTTCAGCTTGGCTTTGCCGTCGAGGATCCGTTCGAGTCCCTTACGGTTCTTGAAGACGAGTACGACGTCGGTCGATTGCACGCCGACTTGGAAGCCGACGCTGGCGCCGCCGAGGTCGAGGAAGCGGACGTCGCCCCAGCCCTTGTCTTTGTCGCGGACGATGGCGACGCCGTGGCCGACGCGGCCGCCGACGACCAGCCCGCCCTTGATCGTGTTCGGGAAGACGACGATGGCTTCGGCGTTTTGGAGCAGGGCTTTCGGGATCGCTTTCGCCGGGGTTTCGTTCAGTTCGTTGAGCACGTCCTTCGCCGACTTCAGCGTCTCGCGCGGAGCGGGCGGAGCGGCGGATGCGGGCAGGGCCATCAGGCCGATCGCGAAGATCGCGAGTGTGGGAATGCGGAACATGGTCACCTCCGGGGAAACAGGGCAAGTGACGGGAGCCGTCGCGAGCCATCGCCCGGGTCGTAACGCAAAAGGCGCGCCGGCGAAGCGCGAAGTGGTGACCGAGGGATGGCTTAGCCCAGCTCGGAATCGCTCTGGATTGCCTCGTCTGCCAGCCTTGCCAGGTGGAAGGCTTCTTGCAGCGAGCGCTTCAGCCACAGGTCGGTCTGGCCTTCGGGGACTTTGCCCGCGACGATGTAGGCCGCGAAGATGTCGGCCGCGGCGCGGACGACGACGGCTTCGCTCGGCGCGAGGTTGAGGATGGGCTTCGACATCGGGATGCTCCGGAGTTTTCGCAGACTGTAGACTCTCGCGGGCCGATGTCAAGCGGGGTCACGGTGCCAAGCGATCCTTCACCCAAGCTCCGGCGACCTTGCGGAAGCGGATGCGGTCGTGGAGCCGGCTCGGGCGACCCTGCCAAAACTCGAAGGCGTCGGGGACGATTCGGTAGCCGCCCCAGTTCTCGGGTCGCGGCGGATCGCCGTCCGCGAACCGTGCGAGCAGCTCGGCGTGCTGGACTTCCAAGAAGTGTCGATCGGGGATCGTCGCACTCTGCGGAGAGGCCCATGCGCCGAGTCGACTGCCGAGCGGTCGGACGCGGTAGTAGGCATCCGATTCCTCGGCGGTCGTCCGCTCGCAGGTGCCTTCGATGCGCACTTGGCGCTCGAGTTGGTCCCAGAGGAAGACCGCCGCGACGCGGGGATTCGCGTCGATCTCGCGGCCCTTCCGGCTGTCGTAGTTGGAGAAGAACGCGAAGCCCGAATCGCTCAGCCCCTTGAGCAGGACCGCCCGCGCCGACGGCGCGCCATCCGGAGTGGCGGTGGCGAGGATCATCGCATTCGGCTCGTTGAGCTTCGCCGCGAGGGCCTGATCGAACCAGCGGCGAAAGAGATCGAAGGGATCGGCGCCGGCCTCGGCATCGGTCAGCCCGGCGAGCGAGTAATCGCGGCGGAGATCGGCGAGGAGCATTGCGGATTTCGGATTTGGGATTTCGGATTGTGAAGACATGATAACGGAGAAGCGGACTTCGGTTTCCAGAAGCGGCGCTCCTGAAATCCGAAATCCGCAATCTCAAATCCGCAATGGACTCAGTATCCGAACCGAACGCGCCAGTAATCGACCGGGGCCTGCTTGCGGCCCAACCACCAGTGGCCGTCGTCCCATTCGAGGGTGACTTTGCGCCAGCCGAGCGGGACTTTCGGGAAGGGATAGAACGGTCCGATGTACGGGAACGCGTTGTAAGGGTAGGCCGTGGGGTAGGCCACGCGGGAGACGTTGTTGTAGGGGGCGTAGGTCGGCCAGGCGTGGTTCGGCAGCGGCGGGGCGCCCATTTCGCCGGCACCGGCGTAGGGGCCGACCGGGATTGGATCGACGATCGGATCGCCGCCCATCTGGCGCGGCGGGATCATCGCCAGTGGCGGGGCCGAGATCACGGGCGGCGTGGCCGGGGGCAGTGCGGCGGGCGCGGGCGAAGTCAGCGGGCCGGCGATGGCTTGGGTCTGCATGACCTTGACGACCTTGACGCCGTCGCGGACAAGCTTGACGCCGGGGATCACGCGGATGTCTTCGAGCATCGCCTTCTTCTGCGAATCGTCTTTGCAGGTGCCGCTGATCGTGATCGTCCCCGCGTTCGCGGTGAGCTTCACGTCGGCGTCGGCGGACGAGCCGGTCTTCGCCATGCGGTTCACGCATTCGTCGGCGAGCACTTGATTGCCGGTCGGCACGGCGGCCGTCGGGACCGGCAGCGTCGGGACTTTGAGTTTCGAGGGTTCTTGGGCGGTCGCGGCCGAGCCGGCCCAGACGCTCAACGCGGCGGCCAGCGTGCCGATGGTTCGTACTTTCACGGTCCGTTCCTCCTTGACGCGGGGACTCGGCGAGAGCGCAATGGAGTTCTCGCTAGGTACCATTCCTTTCGATCCAAACGGCCGAACCGGAATAGTCCGCCGGGCAATTCGTTCCGGACCGAGCCGAGGGCCGCACAAGAGAATCCGCACAAAGCCCCCAGTCTGCCAAGTCCGCAGATTGAAGTGAACCTACCGGGTTGAGCGATCCGCTATGGTGAGGTCGCGGGATTGACAACGGGCGGATGCGGCCATACGATTTCTGTCACGGAAGCACCCGTAGCTCAACTGGATAGAGCGTCGGTCTACGGAACCGAAGGTTGCAGGTTCGACTCCTGCCGGGTGCACTG
>JAYVTJ010000067.1:0-9591 GCA_043774415.1 Fimbriiglobus sp.
CTCGAAGACTCGGCCCGACCTACAAGAGCCGACATCTCCCTCACGCCCGCATCAGCACGGCCCCTTCTCCGCCCCGCAGCGTGATGCTCGATATGACCGGCCCGCGCGTCCCATCCGCGTTCAAGCGGTGGAAGTTGCCGCCGAGTTGGTGCGTCGTCGCCGTGGCGTCGCCCGCGGTTCCGGTACCCGTTGCGATCTTGTACGAGAGCGGCTTGAAGAGCACGATCGCATTCCCGTATTCGCGCCGCAGAACTTGGTACGTCAGGTTCGGCTTTTCGGGATCGGCCCCCGTCGCCCATGTCGTCATCGCCCCCGTCGGCTTGCCGACATCGACCGTCGCGGCGGGCACCCAAACGCTCCGCCACGGCGCGGCCGGGGACTGGCCCCCGTTGAACATCAGGAAGGTCTTGTCCGGATCGGCGAGCAGGTAGTAGTAGGCCAGCGACCCCATCTGCGAGCGCGGATCGTCCATCGCGACGCCGCCCGAGTACGTATCGAGGATGACGTACGGCGAAGGAGAATCGGAAGCCAACCGCCGGGCGACCAGGTCGGCGATGTCCTTCACCTGCGCCCAGTTGCTCGAGTTCGGCCGGAGGGCGAATTCCTCGAAGACAGCCGTGGACGCCTTCGCGACCGGATCGCCCTCGGCGATCGAGCCGGACGTATTCGACACGGTCCACTTCGGGGCGATGGCCTTCGTGACGGACGCGACCAGCGCCGCATAATCCTGCGTGAACGAGGCGACCGATTCCTTCACCGGCGTCCCGGCGAAGGGGAGCTTCCCGTGCGAGTTGTCGAGGAACAGCCCGTCCGCCTGCGGATTCTGCTGGAGCGTCCGCGTCTGGGACTCGGCGTTCCAGAGCTTCACCGCGGCCGACGCCGGATTCACGACGAAGCGCATCTGCCCGTAGTTCGGATAGAAGAGCCGCGACTCGTACTCGAAGCGGGCGTCGAATCCCGCGCGGCGGTTGCGGTACTCGGCATCGCTCAGGTAGCCGTCGCGGTTCTCATCGGCGGCGCTGTCGAAGGCGGGGATCGTGCCGAGGGCGCGACCGGCCGCTCCGACGTAGTCGCGGCCGAGGATCGTCCGGGCGACCGGAGCGAGTTCCGGAGCGCCGGCGGTCGTGCGGAAGCGGAGTTGGAAAAGCTTCTGCGATCCTCCGGCGACCTTCGACGAGAACCAATCGGCGGGGGGATCGAACGCGATGGCTCCGCTCGACCGCATTCCGGCCGTGCCATCGCTCGGCACCGTCAGCGTCTTCCACGCGGCGGGCGAACCATCGGCGTTCACCGCCGAGACGTACTCGATGACGCCGGTCCAGCCGGCGCTCGCCGCCTTCGAGAGATCGATGTTCAGCTCGCGGAACTTCTCGGGATAGCCGAGGGCGATGGCGGTGCCGGCCGGACCGAAGCCGACGCCGGTGGTCGCGGTCCCGCGTGCGGCCGATGTGAAATCGACCGGTGTGCCCGTTCCATCGGCGCTCACGCGCTGCACATTCCAGAGCTGGTTCACCGGCTGCGACGACGGACTCGCCCCGGCGAATGCGGTCGCCTGCGCGACGTGGTAGAAGGCCAGCTCGCGCGACACTCCGTGGGCATCGGCGTAGGCGTTCCAATCGCTGAGGAGCGAGCCGTAGATGTTCGAGAGGTTCGTGTAGATCACCTTCTGCGCACTGGGAGCGGCCGCTTCGAACGCCTGCAAATACTGCGGATTCGGCACGATGAGGTCGAGGCTGTTCGCCGCGAGATCCTTCTCGAATTGGCCGACGGGGTTGCCCGAGTAGGCGAGCTGCGCCAGGCGGATGTATGTGTACTTGTGGGCGATGTCCGTGCGCGGCGTCGGGTCGGGGACCTCGGTGGGCGCGACCACCGGCGGCACGGGACCGCCGCCGGACGAGGGTCGGATTGCGAAGTCGTCGAACCAGACGGAGCCGGAGGCCCCGCGACCGCGCTCGACCCCGGCGAAGCCGCTCCCGGCGATGCGGGTATCGGCGATTTGCAGGGCGACCGCGGCCGTGGCGCTCCATGTGCCATCGGCTTTCAGCCACTGGTTCGTATCGGTGCGCACGACCGTCGCCCGGAGGTTGCCCCCCTGGGCGTCGAGCGTCAGTCGGATCCACTTGCCGCTGACGTAATCCTTCGAGGCGAGCGTCGCGAGGACCGTTTCGCTGCCGGCGACGACGCGCTTCAACTGGACGCTCAACCCGCGCGCGGCGGTCAATTCGTAGTACGTCGGCTGGGCCGTGGCGAGCTGGCTCCCCCGGAGGAAGACCCCCGCGGGGATGAGGGTGTCGGCGCAAATCGCGACCGTCGCGCTCGCATCGGCGGCGATGGTGCTACCGAGCCAAGCGCGGCTCTGCGTGTTGCTGGCGGTGCTCGCCGATGTGATCCCCTGCCCCGGCGACAGCGAGCGCCCGCTCCCCGTCGCGAACGCCACGGGTTGATTGCTGCTCCACGATTGCCAGTTCGCGGGCATCGTCGAAGTCGGGGTCGAATCGAATGCTTCGTTCACACCGGGCGGGGCGAGCACGGCGAAATCGTCGGCGGACGTCATCCCCGATCCGCCCGCCCGCCGGCCGATCCCGACGGCGCCGTCCTGCGCAGGAATGCTCGTCCTGACGCGGATCGCTTCGACTTCGGTCGCTTGCCAATTGCCGTCGCCGCGCAGATAGGCGCCGGTGTCGAGCCGCTGCACGGTGACGCCGGCCCATTCGCCGACGGGCTTCAGCGACATCCGCAGCCACTTTCCGCTCAGGGTTTCCTGCGACGCGAACTGCCCGAGCGACTTCGTGATACCCTCGCGGACTTCGATCAATTCGAAGTTGCGGGTGCCGGTGAACTCGGCCGCGATGTAGTTCGGGGTCGCCGTGCCGAGCTGTGTGCCGCGGGCGATCACGTCCATTTTCGCGGAAGTGCCGCCGCGGATCGACAAGGCCGCGCCGTAGTCGCCGGGCACGGTGGCACCGTTCCAAAATCGGGACGCCGTGGTCGTGGAACCGAGGGAGGCGAGCGATTTCGCGCCCGAGACCGATGCGAGTGTCGATGTGATGTACTGCTGCTGACCGTCGCCGCTCCAGTTCGACCAGCCCGCCGGGAGGGCCGGGGCCGCCCCGGTGTCGAACGCTTCGCCCGCCCAGACCGCACTAGGATTCTCCCGCGCTTCCAACTGCTCGAGCGCCGGCCGCAGGGCCGGGACGGTGCGACTCATGGTGCGGATCCTTCCCGTGGTGTCGATCGGTGGGGTCGCAGCGGGCTCGTCGGGGGGCCGGGCGAGGGCCGTCCGACGAATCGGCTGCAAGGCGGGTGCGGCCGCCGCGTTTGCGCGGGCCGCGTTTGCGCGGCGGGCTTCACACGTCTGGGCAGAGTTTCGTCCAACGGCGTCCCGACCCGTCAAGAATTGATCCCGGTCGCGGCGGGAGCATCGGGGCGGGCGCCGCTATGCCGCCCACCACTGGCAGCACCGCGCCAGCCGCGATGCCCGTCTCAGCCGGACGATTCTTCCGGATTCGCTTCCCCCGATGCGGGCCGTACAACGAGTGCGACCGGAGGGGTTGCGATGCCGCGTGCGCCGAAGAATCCGAAGCCGTGGATCGCATTCGTCGTCGCGGTTGCGCTCGGGGCCATCGCCTGGTCGATCGCCGAGGCGAAATATGAACCGCGCCCGAATCTCCGCCACCCCGCGATCATCGACTCCGCCTACTTCGCCTTCGCCCTGTGGGCCGGAGCCGTGCTCCTCCAATTGCAAACTCCGTGCGCGGAGTGGTCGCCCGGTGCCAGCGCCTTCCGAGTGGCGCGGGCCGCGTGGGTCGGCGGCTGCGCGGTCTTCCTCGTCCACCTCGGGCTGGCGTTCCACTTGGCCCTCGGCTGGAGCCACGCGAACGCCTTCGAACACGTGGAGCGCTCCTCCGGCTTCGGGCCGGGAATCTTCGTCTCGTATGCATTCGCGCTGATCTGGATGGGCGATGCTGCGATCTGGCTAATGGAACCCGCACGCTATGCGCAGCGGTCGAAGTGGATAGCGGTCACAATTCACGGTTCCATGGTGTTCATCACGTTCAACGCGACAGTCGTCTTCGGGCAGAGTCCGCTGCGCTGGGTCGCCGCAGCCGCGTTCGCCCTGCTACTCGGCCAGTGGCTGAAGGACCGACTCATCGCCCGGACAGCGCCGCGCCCACTCGGCGCGGAGTGAGGCTTCGAGATTCCGCACGTACCGCGGCGCATCGGCGAGCGGACTCGCCAGCAATCGCTCGCGCATCGTCCGCCGCAGTTCGCTAAGCTCCGGTCGCTTGTTCATCCACATCTTGGCGAGGGGGATCAGCGCCTCCGGCGACTCGGCCACGAATTCGGGCAAGCCGAGCGCGAGCATTTGCATCACCCCCTGCCGCGAGACGTAGCTCTCCCCGGCGACCGTCAGCACGGGCACGCCCATGCCGAGCGCGTCGCAAGTCGTGACGCCGCCGTTGTACGGGAACGGATCGAGGGCGATGTCGATCTCGCCGTACAGCGCGAAGTACTGCGACCGCGCCATCCGCGTCACCAGTTGGATGCGATCGCGGAGAATCCCCGCTTTCATGAACCGTTCCGACAATCGCTTCTGCGCCGACTGCGACTGCCCCGCCAGCAGCACGAGCCGCGTGCCGGGGAGCGATTGGATGAGCTTGGCCCACGCCCCGAGGCAGCGGTCCGAAATCTTCGCGGCGTTGTTCAGGCAGCCGAAGGTGAACGCCTTCTTGCTCAGCCCCGGCAGCGGTGCGACGGCGGGCGTATCGGTCGGCGGCACATAGACCCACGGCACCTCGGGCAAGCGCAGGCACTGCTCGGAATACAGCGCGTCGGTGACGCCGGGCGGATCGGACACCGCATCGGTGATGCGCAGGTCCATCGCGTCCAGGCCCGTGCTGTTCGGGTAGCCGAAGAGCGTCGCCTGCACCGTCGCGGGGCGGTGGGCGAAGACGATCAGCCGGTTCCCGGCCGTGTGACCGCCGAGGTCGATGAGTATGTCGATGCGGTCGCGGATCATCAGCTCGGATGCCTGGAGATCCGACAGCTCCCGGATGCTGCGCCAGTGATCGCACAGCCCGCGCAGCGTCGCAGTGATGCCATCCTCGCGCAGGACATTGGAATAGGCGAAAACTTCGAACCGCTCGCGGTCGTGGTTGCGGAAAAGCGTCCCGATGAAGTCGGACAGGGTGTGCTCGCGGAAGTCGGCGGAGAGGTAGCCGATGCGCAGCCGGCGCTCGGGATCGTGCGGGGCGTGCGGCACCGGTCGGGGCTGCACGGGCGTTGTGAAGCGCCGGCCCCAATCGGCATGCTCGGCGCGGATCTGATCGACGGGGACATTCGACGAATAGTTGAGGAGCAGCAGCAAATTGCTGTGGATGGCGGGGGCATCGGGGCGGAACTGGAGCGAGTGCCGGAGGCAGGCGATGGCTTCGTCGCAGCGACCCTGCTCGGAGAGGTTCACCGCGAAGTTGCTCCACGCATCGGGGAAGTCGGGCTTCGCCTGCACCGCCTTCTCGTAGTGGAAGAGCGCATCGTCCTTCCGGCCGAGCAGTTCGAGCGCGAGCGCCATCGCGTTGTGGGCTTCGGGATAATCGGGCTTCAGCTTCAGCGCGCGGTGCTGGAGTTCGACCGCTTCGGCCCCATTCCCCGCACCCGCCACCGCGAGGCCGAGGTTGTACGCGCCGCGCGGATCGTCCGGGTGATCGGCCGCATACTCGCGGAAGAGGCGGATGCCCTCGTCCATCCGGCCGGTGCGCAGCAGCAGGTCGCCGAGGCGGAGCGTACACTCCTTGCTCTTCGGCTCGATGCGCAGGACTTCGCGGAAGCTCGCCTCGGCATCGCCGAATCGGCCCAGCGCGGCGAGGGCCGTGCCGAGGTTGTAGTGGGCGCTGCCGTGGTTGGGGTCGGCCTGCACGCAGGCGCGGTAGTTGGCGACGGCTTCGGTTTCCTCGCCGCGCTTGCGGTGGAGATTGCCGAGGTTGAAGAGGGCGTCGGCGAAGCCCGGCCGGAAGGCGAGGGCGAGACTGTAGCAGCGGATGGCGTCGTCGATGTCGCCGCGCTTCGTCAGGATGACGCCGAGGTTGCACAGCGACGGCGTGTGCGCCGGGGCTTGGTCGAGGATCGCCCGGTAGCTTTGCTCCGCAGCATCGAGTTGACCGGACTGATGGTGGCGAACCGCATCTGCGAAGGCCGAATCCAAATTGGCGGTCACGGGGTCGTTCGCCATTGCGGTCCATTCCGAAGTAGGATGGGTCTCCGGACCTGTCCGTTTCATATTCCCGGACAGGCCCGGAGGCCCGTCCTACTTCACCTTGCCGTCGGGCAGTTTGCCGAGGTTGTCGAAGAGCCGCACCAGCGAGTTCATCACCTTTTTGAAGTCCCCTTCGTGCAGGCTCTCGTTCGGCGCGTGGGCGTTGCTCGCGGGGTCTTCGATCCCTATGAGCAGGGCCGGGGCGCCGCCGAACAGCTCCGCGAGCGGGCCGACGAAGCCGATGCTGCCGCCGCAGCCGATGGCCACGGGATCGCGGCCGAAGCCGTCGCGCATCGCCGACAGCGCCGACTCGAACGCTGGGCCGTTGGGGTCGGTCATCCACCAATTGCAGCCGGCGCCGTGCTGAGTCACCTTCACTTCGACGCCCCACGGCGCATCGGCCTGGAGGTAATCCTGAAGCTGCTTCACGACCTGCGCGGGATCCTGATCCGGCACAATCCGGCAACTCACGATGGCGGTCGCCTTCGGCAGTACCTGATTCGACGCCCCCTTCAAGCTGCTCGCCTCTTGCGCGATGACGGTGCAAGCGGGGCGGCGCCAAGTCGTCTCATACACGCTGTGCCCCTCCTCCATCGCGAACTTCGCCCCCGGCACCACGCCGATCTCGTCGCGGAATTTGCCGTCGTCCCACGGCAGCCGGCGGAAGCCTGCGCGCTCCTTCTCCGTCAGCACGCGGACGCTGTCGTACAGTCCCGGCACTTTGAGCGGGCCATTGCCCCAGTAGAGTTTCGCGAGCACGACGTTGAGCGCCAGCGCCGCATCCGGAAGTGCCCCGCCGACCATGCCGCTGTGCACCGGCAGCCGGGCCGAGGTCACTTCGACCTGCACCGCGACGATCCCGCGCAGCGAGTAGGTGATGCACGGCAGGCCGACTTCGATATTCTCGGTGTCGCACACCACGATCACGTCCGACTGCAGCTTCGCCTTGTACTTGTCGAAGAAGGTCATCAGGTTCTTCGACCCGACCTCCTCTTCGCCTTCGACGACCATCTTGATGTTGCACGGCAGCACGTTGCTCGTCTTGCGGTACGCCGCGATGGCCCCGAGCTGCGCGGAGATCGCGGCCTTGTCGTCGGCCGAGCCGCGCGCGAAGAGGCGACCATCGCGGCGCGTGAGCTTCCACGGGTCGGACTTCCACTGCTCGACGTAGTTCACCGGCTGCACGTCGTGGTGCGCATACAGGAAGACCGTCGGCTTCGTCGGCCCCGCTTCGAGCCACTCGCCGTAGGCGTACGGCAGACTGCCGCCGACCTTGAGCATCTCGACGTTTTGCAGGCCCGCTCCGCGCATCTGATCGCAGGTGAGCTGCGCGCTGCGGACGATTTCCGGATCGTGTTCACCATCGGTCGAGATGCTCGGGATGGCCACGAGGTCGGCGAGTCCGCGGACGATCTCCTCGTGGTTCTTCGTCAGCCAGTTCAGGGCTTCGTTCATCGCGCGTCGCTCCGGTGGGGTTACGGTACACTTTACCGCAGAAGCCGACGAGAGCCAACAGGATGACCCCGGAGGATCGAACCGATGGAAGCCGACGCCCGCCGGAAACGCCTCCGCATCGCGCTCGCGGTGGGCCTGTTCGTAGCCGTCCTCGTGCTGGTCGCGATCCCCCTTCTCTACAACCTGCTGCGCGAAGTTCCCGCGCCTCCGCCTCCGCCTCCGCCTCCCACCGAAGCGGAGAAAGTCGCCGCGGTGTTGACCGCTCAGGTCGCCGCGTGGAATGCCGGCGATCTCGACGGCTACATGGCCGGCTACTGGGACAGCCCCGACCTCGAGTTCGTCTCGGACACCACGACGAAGGGCTTCCAACCGGTGAAGGAGCGTTACTTCAAACGCTACAAGGCGCAGGGAAAAGTGATGGGCACTCTCACCTTCCGGGATGTCGCCGTGAGCGTGAAGTCGCCGGCGGATGCCGAGGTGAGTGGGAAGTGGAAGGTCGCAAAGACGACCGAGACCGTCAGCGGCGGCTTCGTGGTGAAACTGAAGAAGTTCGCGGACGGCTGGAAGATCGTGCGGGACACGACCACTTCGGACGCCGCACCGAAAAAAGAATGAATCGCAACTTCGAACGCTGCCTCTCTTAGGTAGTCGATCCTTCGGAGCAGAGCGATGAGCCGGGGGCGATGCCGGCCGGAGACGCTTGTCGGAACGAATTCCTGCTCACACCCACGCCCGCATCCCGACTCGTAGATCCCCGCCGTGAATCATAAACTTCTCCTCGTAGCAGCTTCATTTCTGCTCGGCATCTTCGCCAACGCGACCGAACCCGCGAAGCGCAGCGACGCCGTCGAGAAGCAACTCGCGAAGGCGAAGGAGAACCGCAAGGAATTGGAAAAGGCGCTCGACGGCGTTCCGGCCGAACAGCGGAAGGGGATGGAATTCCTCGTCGCCAACATGCCCGAATCGGACCTGACGACCCTCAAAGCCGAGTTCCTCAAATCGAACTGCGCGCTGGCTTACAAGGCGAAGAAGGATCTGCCGTGGGGCATGGCGATCCCCGAGGCGATCTTCTTCAACAGCGTGCTGCCCTACGCCAACGTCGACGAGAAGCGCGACGAGTGGCGCAAGGAATTCTTCGACCTCTGTCTGCCTCTGGTGAAGGACTGCAAGACGCCGACGGAGGCGACGATGAAGCTCAACGCGGAACTCTTCAAGGTTCTCAAAGTGAAGTACTCCCCGCAGAAGCGGGCGCCGAATCTCAGCCCGAAGGAAGCGATCGAGCAGGGGAACGCTTCGTGTACCGGGCTTTCGATCGTGCTGAGCGATGCCTGTCGGGCGGTGGGCATTCCGACGCGGCTCGTCGGCACGCCCAATTGGTCGGACAAGCGCGGCAACCACACTTGGATCGAAATCTGGGACTGCGACTGGCACTTCACCGGCGCCTGCGAACCCGACCCCAACGGCCTCGACCGCGGCTGGTTCGTCGGCGACGCCGCGAAGGCGCAGAAGGATGTGGCCGAGCACGCCATCTACGCCGTGAGCTTCGGCAAGACCGGTCTGCATTACCCCTTGGTGTGGGCGAAGGGGGACAAGAGCGTCAACGGCGAGAACGTCACCGAGCGCTACGCCAAGAAGGACGTGAAGAAGTCCGATACCGTGCGCGTTTCGATCCGCATCGTCGATGGAACCAAGAAGCGCATCGCAGTCTCCGTCGGAGTATCGGCGGTCGGCGATCCGAAGGTGAAGCTCGAAGGCAAGTCCCGCGGCGAGACCGCGGACCTGAACGACTTCCTCAACTTCGACCTCGCGCCGACGACGAAGTATGTGGTGACGGTCGGCGGTGTCGAGAAGGCCATTGAGACGGGCAAAGCCGGCCAATCGCA